>JAFUWP010000369.1 GCA_017483405.1 Oscillospiraceae bacterium
GAAACGAAGCGGAAAATATGGATTTTCGCTCCGGACTTACTATATGAAACAGGCGAGTTTCTGGCTGGAAATCGACCGCGAAAAAACGGATGTCGCCTATGCGAATTTCCAGCATTATCCCAGAAGTAAAAACAGCGACTGTGAGGCCTGTGAACTGAATTTCAGCATGAGAGTACATCTTCTGCGCGATGATGAAGAAAAGGCACTGGAAATCATTCAGCCGGTGCTTCGGCATGAGAAAAAATGCGGAGAAATTCCGCATGTGACATACGCCTATCTTGCGGAATATTATTTTCTGCATGACAATCCGGCAGAGGCGATGTATTATGCAAATCTCTGTGAAAATCTGATTCACGGCAAGCCTGAATTTCTGCGGGAAACCGGAAAACTTCTGGAAATTTACAGTGTTCTGGATGTGAATCAGGGCTGGAAACTTCTGAAATATTCACTGGAACATTTCATGCAGTGCCATAATCCTAAAATGAGGATGTTATTCGCAAGAGGAGCTTGGAAACTGATGCAGAGCATTTCCGAACAGCTGGAATTTGTACAGAGTCCTCTGCTGGGAGTTCTGCCGGTTGCGCCTTCCGGCGATGGCTGGTCAGTCGAAGAAGTAAGTAGTTTCTTCTATGAAATCGCGCACGATATTGCCGAAAAACTCGATAAACGAAACGGAATCTCTTGTTATGTACCGGCACTCGGAACGCCCCTTCCGGAATATGATGCAGAAACTACATTTGAAAAAATCACAAAATCCGTTCGCGGAATCGTCCGGAAATCGCGGACAACAATGGCGATATTCCTGAATCAGAAAATTTCTCAGGATGAATTGGAACAGAGAATTCAGAAAGCCGAAATTTTATACAGTTCCCGTGATGAAGATGCCTGTTATGCCTCCATCCGGACGGAAGAAACTGTTCTGGATTTGATATTTTCGGCGGATGTATCCGCACCGCCTCTGGAGGGTGCGCCGGTGCAGGGCATGGAAGAAGAACAGATTCAGGCACTTCTGGAATCGCCGTCCTGCTGTGTTCTGGCCGCGGAGCTTTCCGGCACACCGCAGAAGACATATTATGCCATTCTGAAATTTTTGAATACGCTCTTTCCGGAAATGAACGGTCTTATCAATCTGACAGCACTGAAAGCCTATCCGGCGGAATGGGTCAGATTTGCAGGTACTTATGAAGATGCTGTTTCGGCACATGATTTATATTCCGTCTATCTTTCCGGAAGTCAGGAAACAGGCGAAGTATGGGGCACAACCATCGGGCTTTGCGCGTTCGGCCTGCGCGAGCTGGAATTCATGAATGCTGATACCGAAAATTTCGGAAACTTTGCCGGCATCATGGATAAGCTTTCGGCCGGCTGTCTGGAAAGAAATACCCTTCCGGATGAAAATCAGGTGATTTCTCACTGCCGGAATGAAGAAACCAGAGAAGAATTTGAAATCAAATGGCAGAATCCGGAAACGGCTCTGAAAGATGCAAATCCGGAAAGCATAGCCGTTTCTGTCGGCAGGGAAATGCCTTCGGGCATTCTGAATCTGCATACCATTCCGGAACTCGAAAAGATTGAACTGCCCTTGTCGCGCAGAGATACGAACCGCCGTATCAGACTCGCCGAACAAACGCTTTTATTATTTCAGAATGCACTGAAACAGCCGTTCGCGAAAGCACTTGTCAGAATCGGGATTCCGCTGAGTGAGGAAATGCAGGAGCGATATGACTATGAAATCGAACCATTATGGGCGGAAGTACAGCCGGATGGGAAGATTCTTCTTCTGGAAACTTCGGAGACTCTGCCGGAATATCAGGAAGGCGATGCCGTCAATGCAGAAATCAGCGCGGAAACCATCTACGACTGGAGAATTCAGCCGGATGCCGATGACGGTATGATTTCGCCGGAAGATGCCTATCTGCTGAAGGAGGAACGCGCATGAATATGAAACGCATCGTATTTGCGGCAGGTGCAATTCTGATATGCCTAGTGATTATCGGCATTATGCTCCACAGCATGGCGCGTGTTGATGAAATCAATCAGAAGCGGCGCGAGAAGAACAAGGGAGAAGCACTGGCATCCCGAATCATCACGACAACAGCAACAACCAGTATCTGGGATGCGCTCCGTCCTACCGAAACAGAAACCGGAAATTCAGCGGAAACCGTTCCGGAGGCGGTGCAGGAAACCGCAGGTTTCGGCGAAGAAGATGCAGAAATCATCACGGAAGATGCACTTTCTCAGGAAACTGCACCCGTTCCGCAGACGTATACCGAAACTGTTATCATTCCATAATCCTGAAAGAGGTGAATTTCTTGAAACAGGCGAAACCGAAAAAAAGCATGTTCATGCGCATTATTGTGCTCTGCATGGCAGTTGCTACATTGCTGGGATTTGTAATTCTGCCGTTATTGCAGAACTGAATCACAAAAAATATGCAAAGCGATTAAGGATTTTCCTAATCGCTTTGCATTTTTTTATAGGGTTAATTCATTTCCTGTTTTGCGAGTTTCCGGAGCATCTCGAATTTTGGTTTGCACCGGTGATATAAATCCTTGACTTTCTGACCATCATGATAGGCCTTTGTCAGGCCGTTATTGAGGTCTGTCAGGGTTTCGGAATTTGCGATAATTCCGCAGATTTTCCGGACAGTTTTGTCATCGGCATTTTTGCCGAGCATCAGACGAACCTGATTCTGATAGGAATCTGGCTGATTTTGTTCCAGCATGGTGATGACTTCCTCCGGCATGAAACCTTCCTGAGAGACAGTTTCGCGAAGGGAAGAAATGAAATTTTCGTAAGCCGGAGGCACTTCCGGCGCGGATTCCTCCTCATAGAAAGAAGATTCTACCGAAGGGCATATCCGGAGCTGTACGGAATCATCCTGAATATAATTCTGATAGAATTCCAGACCGAGCCGGAAATCTTTATCTTTGCTGATGATATAAATCTGTTCGCTCTGTTTTGTGCCGATGACATAGCCGACAAACATCATCAGCTGAATATCGAGAGCATTTTTCACGGGGTCATTATTTTTGAGGCTCATTGCCACTTCATTGAGATGAATTTCGGCTTTGCAGGAAATCAACTGCTGATACAGCCCGAAGGTCAGGCCGCATCGGTTCTGTGTGTAGAAGATATGCACGGCATCCTGTTCGGTAAGTTTTTCAACACCCTGTAAGCCGTCAATGTATACGTTTTCATAATCAATTAAATAAACTGCCATTTTTTCACCTGATTTATTATTTTTCCGTCAGTATCCGGTAAGTTTCGGGTCGTCTGTCGCGAAACAGACCCCATTCAAGACGGGCTTTATCGGTCTGCTGTAAGTCGAATTCGGCTGTCAGGACGGTATCACCGGCGCGGTCGGCCTGTTTGATGACTTCGCCGGTTTCATCTGTGATGAATGACGAACCGTAGAACTGCAAAGCGGATTTCTGATTGGCATTTTCTTCGCAGGGGCTGACTTCTTCCAGACCGTAGCGGTTTGCGGCAACCACCGGAATGATATTTGCAGCGGAATGTCCCTGCATACATCTTCTCCAGTGAGGCATACTGTCACAGTTGAGAATCGGTTCTGAACCGATGGCTGTCGGATAGAATAACATCTGTGCGCCCTGTAAGGTCATTGCTCTGGCAGTTTCCGGAAACCACTGGTCCCAGCAGATACCGACACCGATTTTGCCGTAAGCGGTATCCCAGACGCGGAATCCGGTATTCCCCGATGTGAAATAAAATTTTTCCTGATAAAAATGGTCATCCGGAATGTGCGTCTTTCTGTAGACTCCCAGAATTTCGCCGTCAGCATCAATAACCGCGATTGAATTATACAGAACATTGCCGTCTTTTTCGTAGAAGCTGACAGGCATAACAAGTTTCAGTTCCTTGCAGATTCGCGAAAAATGCTGAACAGCATCATTTTCGCTGACCGGCTTTGCAAACTGATAATATTCATATCTGCGCTCCTGACAGAAATACTGCCGCTCGAACAGTTCCGGCAAAAGGACGATATTTGTCCCTTTTGCGGATGCTTCACGGACGAGATATTCTGCATGAGCAATATTTTCCTGAACGCTGTGTGTGCAGTTCATCTGAATAGCTGATACTATCATAAAAAATCACCTTTCTTTCCAAGCAGGAATCTGCTGAGTCAGACAATGGATATTTCCGCCGCCGAGCAGGAGTTCTCTTGCCGGAATCGGGATAATCTTCCTGTCCGGACAGAGTTCTGTCATGATGCTGACTGCTCTTTTGTCGCTCTGTTCATTTTCGCCGCCGAACTGCGGCAACAGAACAGAATGATTTGTGAAATAGAAATTCACGTAGGATGCCGCTAATCGTTCGCCGATTTCTCTGGTATCATCACCGGACTCGAAGACATAGCCCTGCAAGTCATGTTCCGTGATGCAGACGGGAACATCCGGAATCGGGAGCTTATGAACTATGATATTTTCCTTCCGGAGCGTTTCGAGACAGGCTTCGGAAAGTGCATACTGCGGGTCGTTCTTATCATCTGTCCATGCAAGAACGACTTCATCCGGCCGGATGAAAGCGCAGATATTATCGACATGTTCGTTCGTTTCGTCATTGTAGATGCCTCGCGGAAGTCATACAACACGTTCCGCGCCGAGATATTCGCAGAGGGTATCGGTAATCTGTTCTTTTGACAGCTGAGGATTTCTGCCGTGACTTAACAAGCAGGCTTCTGTTGTGATGACAGTCCCCTGACCGTCTGCATGTATCGAACCGCCTTCCAGTACGAAAGGCTTTGCATCATAAAGAGAAAAGCCTGTTTTCCGGCAGAATTCGCCGGCGAGAGCATTATCATCCTGCCAGTCGGCATAGAGGCCGTCATAGTCTCCGCCCCATGCGTTGAAATTCCAGTCGATGCCGCGGACTTCTCCGGTTTGCGGATTCCGGACGAATGTCGGGGCAGTATCGCGTGCCCATGCATCATTCTGCGGAATTTCCAGAATCTCGATATTTTTGAGATTCCGGCAGAGCGTTTCGGCTTTCTGACGGGTATTCCGGCTTGTGATGAGATATAATGTTTCCTCCTGCGTGATGGCTTGCCAGATTTGCAGAAAGCTCGGCAGAGCCGGTTCAGCACCATAAGGCCATGAGCCGGAACGCTCCGGAAAAATCATGATAGTTCCGGAATGCGGTGCAAATTCGGCAGGCATCCGGAAACCGTCATTTCTGGGTGTAGTTATCATGACAATCTCTCCTTGAAATCCTGATAGTCAAATGTTCTGATAACTTCATAACTGCCGTCAGTATGCAGAATACCGATGTCCGGCAGGGGCATTCCGTTGAAGGTATTATTCTTGACCATCGAATAAATCATCATATCTTCAAAGCAGAGCCGGCCGCCGATATGCCTTTTCTCATCGAAGCTGTAATCGCCGATAATATCTCCGGCCAGACAGGTGCAGGATGACAATCTGTAAGAATAATGTTTTTCCTCTTTCTGACTGGATTCATACAGAGGCGGCCGATAGGGCATTTCGAGTACATCCGGCATGTGGCAGGCCGCGGAGGCATCCAGAATCAGAATTTCCGTTCCGTGATTCTCGACAATATCGAGAATTTCGGTCACCAGATAGCCGGCATTGAGGGCGATAGCCTCTCCAGGTTCGAGATAGACATCGACATGATATTTTTCCCGAAAGTTTTTGATTAATTTAATTAATAAATCAATATCATAATCTTCTCTTGTGATATGATGTCCTCCGCCGAAATTCACCCATTTGCACTTGTGAAGATATTCGCCGAATTTTTCTTCGACAGCTTTGAGCGTGATTTCGAGCGCATCCGCCCCCTGTTCGCAGAGCGTGTGGAAATGCAGACCATCCACATCCGGAAATGCGGTTAATTTATCAATCGTCACTCCCAGCCGTGAACCCGATGCACAAGGGTCATAAATGGCCGCATCCTGCGTGGAGCATTCCGGATTGATTCTCAATCCGATGCTCTTTCCGGCATTTCTGCAAATATCGTGATATTTTTCGAGCTGATTCAGCGAATTGAATACAATATGGTCAGCGATGCCGATTAATTCCTGCATTTCCTCCGGCTTGTAGGCCGGTGAAAAGACATGCACTTCACCTGAAAATTCCTCCCGTCCGAGACGGGCTTCATAAAGTCCGCTCGCGGTTGTTCCGGCCAGATATTCCGAAATCACCGGATAGACTTTAAACATCGAGAAGGCCTTCTGCGCCAGCAGAATCTTACAGCCGGCCTGTTCCTGAACGGATTTCAGAATTTGCAGATTTTTCAGTAATTTTTCCTCATCCAGCACATAGGCAGGTGTATGCGTTACACCTGCCATTGCTTTCGCCTGATTGCGCATGATTAGTCAACCAGAACGGGATTTTCATCCACAACCCATGGCAGACCGTACTGATTCAGCATATCCATATAGGGGTCGGGGTCGAATTCTTCCACGTTGAAGACACCTGCACCGCTCCACGTTCCGGA
>JAFUWP010000370.1 GCA_017483405.1 Oscillospiraceae bacterium
AAAAAGTATTATAAGAATTAATCAGAGATGTCCTCATGTTATGATACACCGGATACATACTGCTCGGATAGTTATGATTAAAAATATTCTTGTTATATCCGTAATTGATAACACCGTTATCATAATAAGACGTATCTGTAAAGCTCATGCCGGTATCCAGCAGAACAATGCTCGACATCAGTTTTGCAGTACTGCCGAAATAAACTCCATCGGAATGATAGGTTCTTCCGGTATGGCCGATATACATCTCCTGTATCGGGATGATTTCATCTTCCGCGCCGGATGTGTGATGCAGAATGTAATTTTCTCCGGTATCATCTGTTTCCAGAAGCAAATCAAACTGGTCATGGTCAGCACTGAGCTTGAAACTGCCGTCTGTATAGTATTCTGTTTCGTTGGTATAATCAGCAATCGCCTGAATTTTACCATACATATCGCTGACAATGATACAGCCGTCAAGTTCGTTATCTTTCAGAATATCGAGACAGTCTTGTGTCAGGTCAGTATCCAAATCGACAGCATAGCTCATATTCGGCGCGATGATGCCGTTATTGGTGATTTCGGAAATCAGTCCGTAAATCATTTCGCCATCTTCGGAAACATGCCATTTTCCGTCTTTGAGTTCGGAAAGGATATTGCCGTCACTGTCGGTAACTTTGGTATCATAGTTATATTTTGAAGTCAAATCTTCGGTTTCACGGATGACTTCTTCTGTACTCAGCAGATAGGAGGCATCAACAGGGGTATCAAGACGATGTGTCTGATAAGATTCTGCACTGCTCTGCTGACTGCATCCGGCGGACAGCAGACAAATCAGCATCAGGACGGATAATTTTCTGTAATTCTTCATAGCATCACTCCTGACCGTTGCGGAACGCTTCGCAGTAGGCATCTATCCCCCGAAGTGTCCAAGTATCGCTGACTGACAGATACCGGAGCAGTAAGGCCGTATCTTCGCGGTCGATACTGCCGTCACGGTTGAGGTCAGCGCATTCGGCATCCCATTGTGTAGGATTCTGATTTCCGCAGAGATTCTGCAAAGCGGTAACATCCTTCCAGTCAATGCGGAAATCTCCGTTGACATCGCCGGTATAACGGCTTGTTCCGGAAACATCCGTCACCTGATAGCGATAGGTTTTATCATAACTGAGAAAAATCATCCCTGTCAGAACCAGACAGGAAACTGTCAGAATTATCGCGATGATGATAGATTTTTTTCTGTCTTTCATGTCTCACTCTCCCCGCATCCGGAAGGTTTCCGGAATTCTGAGCATATTCCCGATGTTTTCGGCAGTGGATTCAACGGAAATCACACATACACCGCTCTGATGATAATATTCTGCATTGCTGGGTGATTCGTCTATCTGAATCAGCCAGTAACTGATTAATCTTGTTTCTGAACCGGTATTCTGTTTGCAATCAAGTCTTCGGGCGGTATAGCCATTGACGGAAAAGGTTTCTTCATACTCGTGAAAACTGCCGAGTTCGGACAGATTCGCGCAGACGGTATGCAGATACTGCTGATAATAGCGTTCCGGCTGTTCTTTGAATCTGGTTTCGAGTGTGACGAGATTCCTTCCGGACGGGTCAGCAAACCGGACAACGCCGTCTGTATCGCCTTTATCGTAAAGTTCCAGACTGTCCGGAATATCGACCGTGAACCATAACTGCTGATACAGTTCCGGAAATTTTTCTTTCAGGGATGCGTAATTGTTTTCGATACCGGACGGCGCGTCACTGCTGACCGATTCCAGATAGGAAAGCCCTTGTGTTTCCTGCGCGCAGGCAGTCCAGACAGGAAGAAACAGAACTGTCAGCAGAAGAAGCATATATTTTTTCATCTCATCCCTCCTGATTGTTATCATATCGGCGATTATGCCTGTTTTATCCATACTATTATAGCATGTTCGGGGACAGAAGTCAAGGCAAACATTGGTATCAAAAATCTGTCAGGCCGGAAACAATTATGACAGAATGATTTCACCGCCGGAGCGTTCCGGCGGTGAATGCGTTTTATAAATCCGTATCGCGGACAGTGACCGGCAGTACCTGCGCAAACACGGCGAAGAACTTCACGGGAATATATCTGTCAATATGGCATTTCCCGAAGAACCATTTCCGATAGTGACAGGCTTTCACCATATCCCCGAAAAAGGTATGAATTTCCAGTCTCTGCGCGACATCCACGCCGAGACAGTCTTTCAGTGCGGCAGGGGGTTCATGTGTCAGGACATAATCCACTTTATTGTGATATTTTTGCAGATTCGCGACAGCTTCGGTCACTTCTTTATGCGAAGGCCGTTCCTGTTTCCACCAAGTATCTGTAGTACGGTATTCATAATCCTGACTGTGCCCGCCGCCGAACACAAAAAATGTCCGGTTTTCAATCTCGAATATCTGCGCACGTTTCAGATGCACGATATTCGGGGCGATGCGATGAATTTTTCCGCCGTTCCAGACTTCTTCCGGATAGCGTTCCAGCAAATCGAAATTTTCATGACATCCATCCAGAAACGCGACTGTAAAGGGCAGTTCCGACATCTTTTTGAGAATCTGTTTTTCTTTCTTGCTGTCATCCCAGATAAAGCCGAAATCTCCGCAAATCATGAGCGTATCGCCTTTTTTGAGCCGGCGGATGGGCTTTTCTTTAAAGCGTTCCCATTCGCCGTGCATGTCTCCTGTCACATAGACCATAATTTATCTCTCCTCTAATCTGATAACGATTTCTTTTGTTCTGTTTTCATTTACTGCATGGATGCCAGTGCATCCATCACCGCGATGACTTCTTCTTCGGTCGAGCCGTCCACCGCGTAGAATGTGATAACTGCGCCGTTTCCCTTATCGGTGAATGTCAGCTGGGTATCATCCTCCGAAAGTTTCCAGCCGTTCGCCGAGGAAACCGCTCCGTTCTGAAAGAAATACATTTCTCCGGCATCCGCTGACCATTCGTATTCCGTCCGGATAAGTCCGCCGTCAGCATCCGTTCCGAGCGTGATAACTGTATCACTGCTGAATATCATGCCCTTTGCAGAGCCGTTTTCATCCATGCCAGCCCAGAGCGTTCCGGAAAAGGCATTTTCCGAAGATACTGCTGTTTCCGTGATGGTTTCCGCATCGGGAACTTCCTGCACGGGAGTTTCTTCCGGTGCAGAGGTTTCTTCCTGCGTGATGTCCGGAATCGTTGCCGATTCCAGATTCGCCGTGATTTCCGGAGGCAGTGTCGTGATAACCGCGATGGTCTCCGTTTCGATGATGATTTCATCAGTAGGAATCACGATTTCCGGAATGGTTTCTTCCGTGATGGTTTCCATCCTGATGGTATCAGTCAGGACGGTTTCCGGTATTGTTTCCGATTCGGTTTCCGTCACGGCGGAAGTGCTTTCTGCGGATGACTCCTCCGCCGGAACGGAATTTTCTTCCGCCTGATTGCAGGCTGTCAGCATCAGCAGACTGCATACAAGCATGATTAATTTTAATTTCTTCATGAATTTACCTCCTAAATGCCATATTTTATCCTGATGCGCTCCAGCTTTTCGCCGATTGGCTTTTTCAGAAGTGATAAGAATACCAGATTTGATAAAATATATGAAAATGTATATGGTATCGCCGTCACCAGCGCAGAACGGTATAACGTCAAGTCGAATTCTCCGGCATACCAGAGCACTGTCCATATATCCATAGAGAACGAATACAGAACCCCTGAAATTA
>JAFUWP010000371.1 GCA_017483405.1 Oscillospiraceae bacterium
CCGATTCAGAATATGGCATCTATTACGGTTTCCGAAGGCAGTACTCTCGTGATTCAGCCGTTTGACAAAGGCACTCTGAAAGATATTGAAAAGGCAATTCAGGCCTCTGATTTGGGCATCAATCCCGTCAATGACGGAAATGTTGTTCGACTGACCTTCCCTCAGCCGACCGAAGAACGCAGAAAAGAACTCTGCAAGAGCGTCAAGAAATACGGCGAAGAAGCCAAAGTCGCCGTCCGCAACGTGCGCCGCGATGCTGTCGATAAGTTCAAGGCTATGAAGAAGAACGGCGAACTGACCGAAGATGACCAGAAAGAAGCAGAAAAGAAAGTTCAGAAAATTACTGACAAGTATTGTGATGAAGTAGACAAGGCTGTTTCTGCAAAAGAAAAAGAAATCATGAGCATCTGAGCAGGAGCAGAAATATGGCCTTTACGAAAAAAAAGGCAGAATCTCAGGCATTGCCGGAAGTTCTGCCGACACATGTCGGATTCATCATGGACGGCAACGGCAGATGGGCGAAAAAACGCGGTCTGCCGAGAAGTCTCGGCCATGTGGAAGGCGCGAAGAATTTCAAAAAAATTGTGGATTACTGTAAGAATATCGGCATTAAATATATTTCATTCTACGTGTTTTCCACCGAAAACTGGAAGCGTCCGCAGGAGGAAATTGACGGCATCCTGAAACTGCTCCGTGAATATCTTGTAGATGTACAGGCACATCTCGGTGACGGGGTAAGAGCTGTTTTTCTGGGTGATAAATCCGCTTATCCGGAAGATATTCAGAAAGCGATGATTAAACTCGAACAGGATACCGCACATCATACCAGAATGACCCTTCTGCTGGCCTGCAACTACGGCGGCCGCGATGAAATTGCCTATTCCGCAAGGAAAATCGCCGAAAAAATCAAGAACGGCGAACTGAATCCCGAAGATATTACAGAACAGACTATCGCAGATAATCTCTATACTGCCGGTATGCCTGATGTCGATTTAGTCATTCGCCCGTCCGGTGAATTGCGGTTATCGAATTATTTAATATGGCAGTGCGCCTACGCGGAATATTATTTCACCAACGTATTATGGCCGGATTTCTCTCCGGAAGAACTCAATAAGGCGTTAATCGACTATGCAGGCAGAGGCAGACGTTTCGGAGGTGTCTGATGAAACAGAGAATTATCTCCGGTGTGATAGGCGCGGCATTGCTGGCCGTGGTGCTGGTTCTGCATAATACGATAGTATTTCCGCTGGCATTCGCGGCGATTGTCGGAGTTATCCTGTTTGAATTAATCCGCGCCATCGGCGGATTACAGTTTAAGCTTTCCACCGGAGCAGTCATGGCTTACGGAATCTTGTCAATTATGTTATCCGCGCTGTTGAGGGATGATGTTTCCGGAGCAGGCTGGCAGATAGCAGGTATATTTTATGTAGCTCTGATGCCCATCTGTCTGACTTTCATATTCTGGGACTATATGCGCCACCCGAAAACATTCACTATCGAACAGGGCGCGTTTATGATTGCCGCCATGATATTAGTCACGAATTCGTTCACGCTTCTGATGGCTATGAATCATGATGAAAATCATAGTCTGTTCTATGTGATTCTGTCGCTCTGCGGAGCGTGGATTGCCGATACAGGCGCATATTTTTCCGGAGTTGCGTTAGGCAAGACAAAACTCTGTCCCGAAATCAGCCCGAAAAAAACAGTGGAAGGCTTTATCGGCGGACTTGTCAGCAATACGCTGTTATTCGTCCTGATTTTCCTGTTCTATGCCAAAGCAAACGGTTTGTATTTCGGTCTGTCAGAAGCCCTGAAAGCCGGATTGTTAGGGCTTGTCTGCGCCGCTGTCAGCGTTCTGGGCGATTTGACGGCTTCGGTCATCAAGCGTCAGAAGGGAATCAAGGATTACGGCAATATCATGCCAGGACACGGCGGACTGATGGACAGATTCGACAGTGTATTGTTTGTAATTCCGGCGTTTTACTGGTGTATGCAGTTATTTCCCATTTTATAATATTGCAAAGAAATATAAGCAAGCAAAATCAATAAACCTGTCTTACCGGATGGGTTTATTGTGTTAATAGGAGATGTTGAATCATGAAAAAAGTAGCTGTATTAGGTTCTACCGGTTCGATAGGCACACAGGCACTTGAAGTTATCGAAAAGCATGGCCTGAAAGTCACTGCCTTAGCCGCGAACCGTCAGGCTGAAAAACTCGCCGAACAGGCGAAGAAATTCCATCCGGAATGTGTCTGCATCTATGATGAATCCAAAGCGGACATCCTGAAGGAATTACTATCCGGCGAAAAAATCGAAATTCTGACCGGCATGAACGGCCTTTGTCAGATTGCATCGGATAAGCAGCATGATATTGTCCTGAACAGCGTGGTCGGTATGGTCGGACTGCTCCCGACACTCAAAGCCATCGAAGCCGGAAACGATATTGCCCTCGCAAATAAAGAAACACTGGTCGCCGGCGGTGAACTCGTCATGAAGGCCGCCGCCGAAAAGGGTGTGAAGATTTATCCTGTTGATAGCGAACATTCTGCCGTATTCCAGAGCTTGCAGGGCAATTCGATGAATAAAATCAGAAAAATGATTCTGACCGCCTCCGGAGGGCCTTTCTTCGGAAAGAAGAAATCCGATTTGCAGAATGTCACTGCTAAGGATGCGTTGAAGCATCCTAACTGGGATATGGGCAATAAAATCACAATTGATTCTTCCACGCTCATGAATAAAGGCCTTGAATTCATCGAGGCGAAATGGCTCTTTGACCTGACTCCTGAACAAATTGAAATTGTTGTGCATCGGCAGAGCGTTCTGCATTCGGCCGTGGAATTCGAGGATTATGCCGTTATCGGGCAGATGGGTGTACCGGATATGAAAATTCCGATTCA
>JAFUWP010000372.1 GCA_017483405.1 Oscillospiraceae bacterium
AGAATGCAGGTGAATAATATCTGGCTGTACTTGTTCACAAATATGGCGTATTTCAGAAAAAGCACGTAAGTCATGCACAGGATTTACTGAACGTCCAAAATTTTTTACTTGTATCATCCGAATTTCTGGTTTAAAATATTCTCTATAATTTTCAGGTGTCTGTTTTCTAATACCGTAAGCAATTACAATGTCATAATTGACGGACAGATTATTGGCTAAATCTACTAAATATGTAAATACTCCGCCGCCAAATGATTCGACAATGTACAACAGTTTCGGCTTACTGTTCATGTTTGATAAAAGCCCCTTCATAGTATTTCATAATCAATGCAGTGCAAAAAGTACCGCATAACTTTATAATTAAGTATAACACCAAATCTGCGTATTGTCAAGAGGTTTTGTTAATTACATTAATTTTCACATTCATTTTTGTATCTATTTCACAAAATAGAAAAAAATATATATTTTTTGTTTTTTCTATATCTCCATATTGGAGAACAACGGAAATACTATGATTTTTCTTTTGTATCTCTGCATGACCGCAAAGACCGCATGAGTATGTGGAACGCGCTCGAAGTCCGTGTACCGTTCTGTGATTATCGGTTAGCGCAGTATCTGTATAATGTTCCATGGGAATTCAAAGAGTATAAAGGCTATGAAAAAGGCTTGCTCCGTGAAGCAATGAAAGATTATCTTCCTGATGAAATCCTCTGGCGCAAGAAAAGCCCCTATCCGAAGACACATCATCCGGATTATCTCACGGCAGTCACGAAACTGCTGGAAGACAGAATTTCCAATCCGGATGCGCCGATTCTGCAAATCATCCGGAAAGAAGCACTCGAACAGCTCATGTATGGAAATGATAATGTGCAGTTCTACGGTCAGCTCATGACGAAGCCCCAGACGATAGCCTATTTTCTCCAGCTGGATTACTGGCTGGAAACTTATCGGGTTAAAATCTGCCTGTAATCGTAATCCCCTGAAAGAATTGCTCTTTCAGGGGATTTGTGATTTATCATAATAGAATACTAAATCTTCAATGTTCTGTTTTAATAGCTCGAAGTCTTTGCTGATGAACAAAGTCCAGAAATCATAAGCCATATAAAAAGGCGAATCTTCCCGATTGGTATGAAATGGCAGAACATCCCATAATCCTGCGATTTTCTGTGCGAATTCCATAAACGGGAGTTTCAGATAGAATGCTTTCAGGGTCAGAATCAGATATTTTTGTAATGCATCCTGACTGAAATTTTCATAATCAAAATGCTGTCGAAGATAAGTCATAGCCTTCGGAATCGAGAGGCATTCCATTTCGAGCAAATCTTTGTCGATTTCCGGATGTTCCAGAAAAAGCTGATGTAATCGTTCTTCAAAGATTTGTCTGGTATCAAAGCCGGAATCCGAAAGGAGTGCATAAGCAAGCAGTTCTTCCTTCATGTGCGGTATATCCTTTGTTATTTTTCAGAGTGATTAATCTCTAAAAATTGTTATTTTTCCAAAGTATTCATGATAATGTTCAGTAACATCAATTCCGATTTCCTGCGCTTTCCAATAAAGTTTCACCGCGGATGCAATCGCTTCTTCTGTATGGCCGTCTGCTTTTAATTTTTCTCTGAATTCTTTTTCGGACATTAACATCTTTTTGGATTCATTAGGATAGAGCTTTTCGGGTGGGAGCAGGGGAGTAATATCCTCGCCGTGTTCTTTCCGGATTCTCAAATCAGTGACATAATCGGTAATATCCTGAATTCTGACAATCCAATCGGAAACGAATTTCCTGACGGCATCGCCTCGGATGCCTATCTGAATGGAGCGATAATCCAGCGGATTGCCGTGAATATCGCGTTCGGGGTCGAACTGTACCCGAATATCAGAAGTCAGAATCTGCTGTTGCCATTCCGGACGGGAAATACCCATGTCTTCGGAATAGCTGGAAGCAATGGCATTTTTAACCAGATAATCAAAAGCATCTCTTTTGATGTCGATTGCAAGAATTCGTTCCTGATTTTCCTTTGTTGCCCATCCGGAACGGTACATCGCCCATAAGAAAGACGGCTTTATCCAAGTCATTCTTGTGAGTTTGAACCGACTCCCGAACGTGCCGAGCCGGATAGCTTCTTCAGCGATTGCAGGGCAGTAAGCCTGATAGACTCGGACAGTATCATCATCATAAACGGCTCTGATTGCTTTGTATTCCATGATGTTACACCGAGGGGTCATCGATGAAGATGACATCTTTCAGAAGCTGTTTTTTCAGCAGAATCAAATCATAGATATTGACTTTTCCATCCTGATTCAAATCCGCCTGATTATAAAAAGCCGTGCTGGTTAGTGGAGCTTTTCCGAGCAGATATTTCTGTAATAAGACAACATCCTGCAAATTAACAGTATTATCCAGATTCACATCACCGAAAAGAACTTCCGGAACTATCGGAACAACTGCGGCTTCAGATTCTGTGATTTCTTTTGATTCGGTTTCGGATTCTGTTTCTGTAGGAGTTTCGGGCTGACCGTTGATGTATTCTGTTAATTTGCCGTACCAGTACTGACCCATTTTTTCATAGCCTGTTGCGCTGGGATGAACACCATCCAGAAGGTCAGATTTTGTCAGGACGGAATTAATATCCGCCTGTGCGATGGGCTTGCCTTCTGCCTGTTTTCTGGAAACGATTTCCCGAATCTGCGCGTTATAATCATCAACAGCCTTGTCCATTTCCTCAACGGTATAGGCATCTGTATAGTTTGTGACATCGGCATCCATGTAGGGGATTGTGGATACATACAGTAAGCCGTCTTCGGGCATATAAGTCAGAATTGTATCGACTAATAATTCTAATCTTTCATCCATGCCGTCAAGCGCACTGGAAAGAATATCATTTGTACCAATTTGGAGCATGACAACATCGGCCGGATATTCCTGCATAAGCCAGTCAGAAAAATTATAGATTCCGCTTCTCTGATTCGGAATATCGGCGATAGCGTATCCGGAATAGCCGGCATGATTCATATCACTGCCGTTTTCGCTGTCCCAGACGGTGCTATCGAGACCGTTAGGGCCTACAAAGTCGATACTGTCTGTATAGCCGTTTTCTTTGAGCAGATTCCAGAGCGTCAGGCGA
>JAFUWP010000373.1 GCA_017483405.1 Oscillospiraceae bacterium
GTCAGGGCACAAAGGACGGCAATACATTTCTGGTAGTTCTGATGGCCGCACCGTTTACGGATGCGGAAGGCGTTCTGAAATATTATCACATGACCGATGCAGGCGATTTGCTGAAATGGGCATTCACACATTTCAATTATCAGACAATCCTGAGTGAAAGCACGGAACTCGGACAGATTACCGTCCAGAACGGTGATGGTGTCGATTATGTACTTGTCAAGCCAGTGAAATCCTTCATGTCACTCTGGTATGACGGCGCGGATATTAATTCCATCGTACAGGAAATCCAGCTTGAAGATAATGTTTCCGCACCGGTGGAGCAGGGCGAAAAGCTCGGAACGGTCACACTGAAATTTTCCGGTCAGGAACTCGCCGTGATTGATTTGGTAGCGACTTCTTCTGTGGAACTCTCCCAGAAAAAATACTATCTGGCACTGGCGAAACATTTTCCTCATACCGAGTGGATGACAAGAGCGATTTTCCTGAGTGTGGTTCTGTGTGCTGTCTATCTGGTATTATGCATCTATGCACATGTTCTGTATACCCAGAAGCCGAAAGCTCCTGAACCTGTTCATTTACAGCCGAAAGCCTCGGCCGTCAAGAAAGAAGCCGAAAAAAGCAAAAAGAAAAAATAAATCCTGAAAAATTCACCGTCCGGCGCGAATCCGGACGGTTTATTTCATCTCCCGTCAAATCCGGAAAAATTTTTTTAAATTTTTTTCAAAAAACACTTGCAAAATCTGTTCCAATCGTGTATAATAGAATTATGCTTATCATCAATGACAGAAAAGAGGCTTTTAAACATGGCAGAACTCAAATTTGAAATCACTCAGCATATCGCCGAACTCGGTGATAACGGCCGCGGCTGGACAAAAGAATTCAATCTCGTCAGCTGGAATGACCGCGAACCAAAATATGACATCCGTGACTGGTCACCTGACCATTCCCGTATGGGTAAGGGCGTTACCCTCACCGCAGATGAACTCGTGACTCTCCGCGATGTCATCAACGAACTGGATTTAGACAGTTTCGAGGAATAATCCGCCCCGAATCAGCATAAACTTAACCTCAGAAGAAAGCAAGGTGAAATCATGCGCACCAAAGGTACAAAGCTCATCACCGAAAACCGCAAGGCAAGACATGAATATTTCATTCTGGAATCTTATGAAGCCGGCATCGAACTTACCGGTACGGAAGTCAAATCCATCCGGCAGGGGAGTGTCAATCTCAAAGACAGCTGGTGCAGTATCGAAAACGGTGAGCTGTTTATCAAGCAGATGCATATTTCACCTTATGAAAAAGGCAATATCTTCAACCGTGACCCTTTGCGTGTACGCCGTCTGCTGATGCATAAATCCGAAATCAACAGATTATTCGGCAAGCAGAAACAGGACGGACTGGCACTTGTACCGCTTTCACTCTATTTTAAAGATTCCAGAGTGAAAGTCCAGCTCGGACTCTGCAAAGGCAAGAAGCTCTACGATAAGCGCGATGATGCCGCAAAACGCGATGCCAAACGCACTATCGACAGAGCACTGAAATCACAAAACCGATAAATTCAAGATTCTATTATGGGGGCGTACCGGTTTCGACGGGGGCTTTGCACCATGATAAGCGAGCAGAGGCGCTGCACCTCTCTAAAAGCGGCACGTTTAAATATAAACGCTAAAAATAACATTTCTGTTTCCTACAACAAGAACGCAGTAGCTCTGGCTGCTTAAGTTCCTGTTGTTTCAAACAGCCTGCGGCTGAGTCCGCAGGTGTCCTCCGCAGGAGTACCACGGCCTGCGTCAGGGCATCGATGAGTGGTGAACGTCTCGGCGGCATGTCCACACCGCAGAGATGTATCTGGACTACCTTCACATACAGCCTGTTTGTCGGCGGTACGTGCGGGGAATCTTTAAATAGATAAACTACGCTCGTAGAAAGTTGTGGGAATTGGTTTTCGGACAGGGGTTCAATTCCCCTCGCCTCCACTTATTCAAAATGCGTAATCAGAAAGGTTACAAAAATGCCTATATGTCGTAAAATCACGGTATATAGGCATTTTATTATTTCTAAATATTGGTAATCTTTTGAGGGTTCAATGCGGTTTTGCCCGTAACCTATCTTAAATACATAATTCTCAAAGGTGGGGGCTTTCCTCAAAAAATAATGAGGTAATGAGGTGAAATCAAAGAAACAGGCTTTTGATATGAAAAATTTGTTGAAAAATCACAAAGAAAATGAGATAAAATATTGATTGTGAAAGAAATATCAAATACAACATATTAGTTTACATATTTTACAAAATATATTTCAATTATCATATAATCATTTCACTACTCAATCAAATTAAATTTTTTCTTCTTTTCTACTTCTAAATATTACCAAAAATTTACGGGTTCAACACGGGGTTAGCTCGTAACTTACCTTAAACACATAATCCTTAAAAGCATTAGTATATTGGCACAGAAACAAAAAAATTGATTTTGACTTGACTTTTTTGTGGAAATTTGCTCTAATTAAAAAAGATGTTATACATGGTTCGGGAGGGTGAAAAAATGACTGGAAAAGAACAAAGCAAAGCAGCCAAAGAATTTGCGAAATACTGGGAAGGCAAAGGCTATGAAAAAGGAGAGTCACAGAAATTCTGGATTGACCTGCTTTAAAATGTGTTTGGTGCGGGAAATGCGACACGCTATATCAGTTTTGAAGACCAAGTGCATTTAGACCATACATCTTTTATTGATAGCTATATCTCAGCAACAAAAGTGATGATTGAGCAAAAATCTCTCGGAAAAGATTTGCGGAAAGCTATCAAACAATCAGATGGAACTTTTTTAAATCCGTTCCAACAAGCGAAACGCTATGTAACGGAATTATCTGTGTCGCAGCATCCGAGATGGATAATCACCTGTAATTTTGCGGAATTTCTTGTTTATGATATGGAAAAGACCAACGGTGAACCGGAACAAATTTTCCTGAAAGATTTGCCGAAGGAATATTACAGGCTTCAATTTCTGGTAGATACTGGTAATCATGAATACGAAAAGGAAATGCAGATTTCCAAAGATGCCGGAAAAATTACCGAAAAGCTCTATGATGCCTTGAAAAAACAATATCAGAATCCTGATGCACCGGATAGTCTGAAAAGTTTGAATATGCTTTGTGTTCGGTTGGTGTTCTGTTTCTATGCAGAAAGTGCCGGAGTGTTTGAGCATGGGTTATTTAAGCGGTATATGCGTGATATTCCGGTGAATAAATGGCACAGAGAACTGCATGACGTGTTCCGGATTTTGGATACTCCAAACAATCAGCGTGACCCCTACGATACGGAATTAAATGTATTTCCCTACGTTAATGGCGGACTGTTCACAGATAAAATGATTGAAATTCCCAGATTTACACAGGAAATCGCTGATATTGTCCTGAATGAGGCTTGTGCTTTTGATTGGCAGGATATTTCACCAACGATTTTCGGGGCTATCTTTGAAAGCACACTGAATGCCGATACAAGACGTTCCGGCGGTATGCATTATACTTCTATTGAAAATATTCATAAAGTGATTGACCCTCTGTTTCTGGATGGATTACACCAAGAGTTTGAAGAATTGAAGGACATTAA
>JAFUWP010000374.1 GCA_017483405.1 Oscillospiraceae bacterium
AATATTCCGGCGCATCGTGATTGATATGGTCGATGATACCGCCGTTCGGGTCAATCCGGATGAGATATTTTACCGGTATCCATTTGGCATAGATAACCTTATTCGCGGACTGCATCACGGAATGGAAATCAAAGCGGACTGCGCCTTTATCATCTTCATACCATCCGTCAAAGAGATAGCCTTCCGGCGCGTTCCGGCTGATGTCATAGCTATCTGCATAAGAATCGAGCGATGCCCCGTAGCTGATTTCGATAGTTTTATTTTCCGCCTGTAAATCGGGATAACTCAGTCCGGCAAGATTCGGATAATTCACATCAAATGTCAGTGAATAGCGATTTCTTGTATAATAAAAATTTGCAGTACTGCTGTTGATTCTGCCGTTAGAGAAAGCAGGTTCTGCCTCCTGTCTGGTGAAACCGGATAATTCCATAAAATCTTCTGCTTCGGTGATATACTGATATTTCGCCGAAACAGTCCGATATAAATCATAATTCATGCCGTTATGGATAACATCACCGGCATCATCGGGAAGGGATTCTGTATAATAATTCAGCTGTTTCCGGCCTGCCGAAGATGTACTGAGCTGAAATATAATATCTTCATCGGGCATACTGTTGATAAGTACAAGAACATTCTGAAAAATTCTGCTGTTCTGGGGATTCCAGCGTTCGCCGTTGCTGTAGGTCACGCCGTTATCGCCGATAATCGGAAAATAAGAAGAAATATCCTGTCCGTAAAGAGCCGTAATTTCTTTGACAGTGATGTGTTCCCGATAATACGGAACTTGAAATGTCAGTGTATGCAGATTTCTGTCATAATAAATATTGATGATAGTCGCACCATCTCCGCTGACAGCATCCCGATTCATTTCCGTATGACTGTAAGAAAAGCCGGTCATGTTCTGATGCAGATAACTGTCGATTTCTCCGGAATTCAGGATTTCATCGAGTGTTCTGCCGGATACGGCACTGATTTCGGCAGAAGATTCATAATCATACTGTTTATGAACGGCATCCGGCGCATCTGAGATTTTCTGTTTCCAGACGATGACATGACAGGAAGTATCCTGCACTTCTTCCCACTTTGCAGAAAGCCTGATGCCGGATTGCATCGTATCCGCCGGAATCGTACTGTATGCATATAATCTGCCGTTTGTGCTGTCTGTCCGGATGATTTCAAATTGTTTTTCTCCTGTTTCCGGATAGGAAAAATTCTGATTCAGGATATTGCCGTTTTCATCGGTGACGGGAATTTCGCCGAAATACCATCCCAGAAATCGAAATCCGTTCCGTCTGCTGACGGGTAATGCCTCGAAATAAGTACCTTGTTCCGTATCGTTTGTCAGAAGATATTTCGACCCGACATAAGATGCCCCGTTTCCGCTCTGACCGGTATCGAAATGAAACCATCGCGCTTCTGTAAACATGGGATAAAGTTCCAGATTCTGCTGATAACAGTTCAGATAATAACCTGTTTTCTGATTCCGGTTATTTTTTTCAGCACCATTGTTATCAAGAGTGAGATATTCAGTATTTTCGGCCGGAATCTGCCATCCGATGAAAACAAGATGTCTTGCATCGGGACTTGGTGCGATGAGATTGCCGATTCTCACATCGGCCTGATTATCCGCGCCGAGCACGGCTAATTTTCTGGTAAGAATGGTTTCCCGATTTGCGGTATCATACGCACCGAGATGGAAATTAACAAAATAATAATTAGAATATAACGGCGCAAGCCAGATATGTCCACAGCCTTCGGAATCGGCCGGAACGGTATATTTTCTGCCGTTAAATTCCCATGTAACAGACTGATTTTCCATAGAAACGGCAATCTTTTTCTGAAATGGTATCTGCTCAGGCTCATCTTCCCACTGATAGCAAATTTTTCCGGTATCGGTGATATTCTGCATTTTCACCGGATACCAGCCATAAAAGAAATCATTTCCCTTATCGGGAGGATTTTCAATCAGTTCGAGGGTTTCGCCGTCTTTCAGAATCTGGGAAGTCTGTTCCATCGGCTGACCGTTATCGTTCAGGCCTTTGGTGCGGAAATGATATGGTTCGGCAAGATAGGAAATTTCATTCTCCTGAATGATTTCTTCAAAATCGCCGTTCAGAAAGTGAAATTCCATACGGGGCGTTTGAATTTCAGTATCTTCTTCATGTTCGATAATCACATAAATGGAAAA
>JAFUWP010000375.1 GCA_017483405.1 Oscillospiraceae bacterium
GCCCAGCAGCCGCAGCAGCAGTATGGTTATGCCCAGCAACCGCAGTCTCAGTATGGCTACGCCCAGCAGGCCGGCGGTTACGCTCCGCCTCCGCAGAGCATGTATATGCGCCAGAGCACTTATATGAACGGTCAGCAGCCCCAGAGCGTTTACATGAACGGTCAGCAGCCCCAGAGTGTTTACATGAACGGCCAGCAGCCGCCGCAGAGCGTCTATATGAACGGTCAGCAGCCGCCGCAGAGCGTCTATGTCAGCCAGCCGGCCGCACACAGTCAGCAGGTTTCGGCATATCAGCAGTCGAATTATTACTCTCAGACCGGTACTGCTCCCGCAAAAACTGATGGCTCTACCTTCAAGAACCGCCTCGCAAACTTCATGGATGACGGCGATGATGATTCTTCCAAAGCTAATAACAGCGTGGATGATGAAGAACTCATGAGACAGGCAAAAGAAAGAAAAAGAATGGCCAAACTTGATAACAGTTTCAATAAAAGAAAATAACGGCCGGTTCACTCTTTCCGAAAATTGAAAATTCAGAAAGCTGTGGCAGTTCTGCCACAGCTTTTTTTAATAAAATTACAGAAGGGAATCAGATGTTATGAAAAAAATTACAAAATCCGGAATTCTGCTGACTGCTCTGTTATGTGCCGGACTCGCGGTTGTTCAGAGCGTTCCCGTCCGTGCGGAACAGCTTTCTGTCAAAGCCTTGCAGGATGCTCTGCTGAAGCGTTCCGATTCTGCCTCGCTTGCCTACGATATGAATCATGATAATCAGGTGAATATCTATGACTGGATTCTGCTCAAAAAAAGAGGACTTCCATCAGAAGCCGATATTCTTGAACCAAAAGGCACGATACATTCCGGAGATGCTACCTTCTACGGAGGAGGCTACGAGGGCGGATGCGCTATGCTCGACCCGATTTCCAAAGAAGATTACTGGATTACTGCTATGAATCTCGCAGATTATAATACAGCCCAGCTCGCCGGCGCGTTTCTCGAAGTGACAGGCGAATCCGGTACGATTCATGTACTCGTCACCGATTTGCTCCCCGAAGGCAAAAAAGGCGATTTGGATTTATATACAGAAGCCTTTCCGCTGATTGCACCTGTCGAAAAAGGACGCGTTCCGGTAACGTGGAAGATTATCCCCCTCGACAGTGCCGAAAATGCTCCCGTCTGCTATAAGTATAAAGAAGGAAGTTCCGAATTCTGGTGCGGTGTGCAAGTCAGAAACCATCGCTATCCTATCACAAAACTGGAATATCTTGACTCCAATGGTAATTTTATCGAAATCCCCAGAAGAAATTATAATTACTTCGAGACTATGGACTTGGGCGCAGGCCCGTTTACCTTCCGGATTACCGATATTTATGGCGATGTGATTATTGATTATGATATTCCCCTCACGCCGGATGAAATCCAGCAGGGACATGTACAGTTTCCGGAATAAGCTCTTGCTTTTCCGGAACTTTTATGCTATAATGATAATAATCACAAATTTTAAAGGGGGTTTTCTTCGGTGAAAAGACTCACACTCGGAATTCTGGCGCATGTAGACTCCGGAAAAACAACTCTTTCCGAAGCACTGCTCTATCATGCCAAAGTGCTCCGGAAACTCGGAAGGGTTGACCATAAGGATGCATTTCTCGATACAGATAAGATGGAGCGCGAACGCGGTATCACAATCTTCTCGAAACAGGCTCGTCTGCCCCTGTCTGATGATGTCGATTTCACACTTCTTGATACCCCAGGCCATGTGGATTTCTCCGCCGAAATGGAACGCACTCTGCAAGTCATAGATTATGCGATTCTGGTCATCAGCGGTTCGGAAGGCATCCAGAGCCATACCGAAACCCTCTGGAAACTTCTGCATCACAGCCATAAGCCGGTTTTCATCTTCATCAATAAGATGGATTTGGCCAGAAATTCCCGTGCAGAAATCCTCTCTGAGCTACAGACACATCTACATAAGAACTGTATTGATTTTTCCGAACAGAATTCCGATTTCTATGAAGCTCTCGCAACCTGTGATGAACAGCTCATGAATCAGATACTCGAAACGGAACAGGCCGATACTTCCGCCATTACACAGGCGATTCTGCAAAGACATGTGTTTCCGTGCCTGTTCGGTTCGGCACTCAAGGATAAGGGAACAGAGGAATTTCTCAGACTTCTCGAAACGTATACCCTCCCCCTTCCGGAGTGTCCTGAATTCGGCGCGAAAGTCTACAAGATTACCGAGGATGAACAGGGAAAACGTCTGACACATCTCAAAATCACGGGTGGTTCGCTCAAAGTCCGCGATATTCTGGATGGATGCAATCACAAAGGCGAACCGTGGCAGGAGAAAATCAATCAGATAAGATTATATTCCGGCACGAAGTTTCAGCCTGCGGATGAGGTCTTTTCAGGGATGACCTGCGCCGTGACCGGACTCTCCCAGACCTACGCAGGCGAAGGCTTAGGCATCGAACAGAATTCCGAAAGTCCCCTTCTTGAACCGATTCTGCAATATGCCGTCATCCTTCCGGAACAGATTCCCGTCCATCACGCGCTGATGGCTTTCCGGAAACTCGAACAGGAAGACCCTCAGCTTCATGTGACCTTCTTGAAACAGTTACAGAAAATTCACGTTCTGCTGATGGGCGAAATTCAGCTCGATGTCATTCAGCATATTCTGAAAGAAAGATTCGAGATTCCGGCCGAATTTGAACCTGCCGGCGTGGCCTATAAGGAAACTATCAAAAATACGGTCGAAGGAATGGGACATTACGAACCGTTACGGCATTATGCCGAAGTCCGTCTTCTGTTAGAACCTGCCGAAGCCGGTTCAGGCCTGCAATTTTCCAGCGTATGCCGTGAAGATGAACTCGACCGCAACTGGCAGAGATTGATTCTGTCCCATCTGGCCGAAAAACAGCATCTCGGTGTGCTGACCGGCTCGCCCATCACGGATATGAAAATTATCCTCACTGCCGGAAAAGCACATAAAAAACATACCGAAGGAGGCGACTTCCGTCAGGCGACTTACAGAGCCGTCAGACAGGGACTCATGCAGGCGGAATCCGTCCTGTTAGAGCCGTATTATCAGTTTACCCTGAAGATTCCGGCCGAATGCATCGGCAGAGCCGTCACGGATTTACAGCTCAACGGCGCGAAACTACAGCCCCCCGAAACCTTCGGCGAATTCTCCGTTCTGGAAGGTACTGCACCGGCATCAGTCATGATGACCTACCGGACGAATGTCATGGAATATACCAAAGGCAGAGGCTCGATTTCTTTTCTGCCGGCAGGCTATGCGCCCTGCATCAATCCGGAAGAAGTCATTCAGAAATTCGCCTATCAGCCGGAATCTGATTTGGATAATTCACCGGATTCCGTTTTCTGTTCGCACGGCGCAGGAAATCTCGTCAAGTGGACGGATGTCGCAAATTATATGCATACAGAAAGCTATCTCAAATCCGCGCCGGAAATTCAGCCGGAACAGATTTCCCGTCCCGTCCGTCAGGCCTATACCGGAAGTATCGCGCAGGATGAGGAACTCATGAAAATTTTCGAGCAGACTTACGGAAAAATTCAGCATGACGAACGCGATAAAAATCACGTTCTGCATACGGAAAAGCAGGTCAGCCACAAAGCCAAGCCGATTCCTAAAGGAGAAGAATATCTTCTTGTTGACGGCTATAATATTATCTTCTCATGGGAGAATCTCAAAAAAATTTCCGAAGAAAGTCTCGATTCCGCAAGAGCTGAACTGATTCAGAAATTAAGCAACTATCAGGGAATGCGACAGTGCCGGCTGATTATCGTTTTCGATGCCTACAAGGTCAAGGGCAATACCGGAAGTATCGAGGAAATCAACAGGAATATCCACGTTGTCTATACCAAAGAAGCCGAAACAGCGGATACTTATATTGAACGCATTTCCCATGACCTCAGCCGCGAACATCGGGTTCGGGTGGCCACTTCTGACGGCACGGAACAGATGATTATCCTCGGAAACGGTGCTTACCGCATGTCTGCCGAAGAACTCCGTCAGGAAGTTCTGAATACGGAAAATCAGATTCAGGAATATCTGAAATCCAATCACTGATATTATTTCTATCTGTCACAAGGAGGTTATTTTTTATGATATGCAATCACTGCGGTGCAAATCTCAGTCCGGATGAAAAAGTCTGCTCTTACTGCCGGTGCGAAGTGGAAGAAATCCCTGCACCTCCGCAGATACAGAACATTCAGCCTCAAGTGCCATCCTATTCGGAAAATTATGGGTATCAAAGAGTCATGCCCCCGACTCCGGCTGTTCCGCATCATAAGAAACCGGCACTGATAATGTGTCTGCTGGGATTTATCGGACTAGGCGGACTGCATCGGCTCTATTCGGGGAAAATCGGCACTGGCCTGCTGTGGCTGTGTACCGGCGGACTGTTCGGATTAGGCACACTGATAGACTTGATTCTGATTCTGATGAATTCGTTCTACGATAAGGACGGCAATCC
>JAFUWP010000376.1 GCA_017483405.1 Oscillospiraceae bacterium
GCGGAGAATTTCGGCATTCATGCCCTCGACACCGAGTTTTCCTTCGGCGGATGGCTTGACTTTCCGCCGTTCCTTTCCGAACACATCCGGAATGTAGATATTTTTAATTTCACCATCCGGAACAGCTCCCCTGATATAATTCCGAATCTGAAAGCCGGCTCTGTCGGAATCGGTCAGAATCAGGATTCCGGTCGTTCTGGCATAGTACCGGATTAATTCTAATAATTCCTGATTTTTATAAATTCCGAAACCGTTCGTCTGAATAATCACGGCTTTCACCAGCGAGGATAATTTTATCTTATCATATTTACCCTCTACAATAATCGCCTGTTTGATTTGAAGCATTGGCATCAATCCTCCTGTAAAAATGTCATACAGAATAATTTCTCGAATTCGCTTTTTGTTCTGTTGATTTCAATTGCTTTCTGTTTCAGGATGTCATATTCTTTCTGCGGAAACGGAAACCAGTTATTTTCATAGATTTTTCTGCCGTTTCCGAGTTCATAAAGTGAAAATTCTGTCACGAGATAATCTGTCAAATCGCTGACCGGAATTTTTTCTTCACTGATAAGCTCTGTAAATGCAATGCCGGAAGAAGTTTCATTCTCTTTCGGGAGGTCAAAAGATTCTACAGAAAGGCCATAATGCTGAAATATCATCTTCTGATTTTCTGCCGAAATCTGTAAGACTGTCGCCATCGGTTCATGCATACACCAGACCCATTCCCTGACGGATTCCTGATTCAAAATTCTGATTATCTTTTCCAGAAATTTCTGTAAGAAATCATAATTCCGGAAATCCGAACAGGAAACACGCATCTTTCCGATTTTCAATGTCAGCCAGCCATAAGCGATTTCTTCTATGATGATGATTTTATACATTGTATTTTCTCCTTTGCTTTCCGCATCAGATTCAGTAATTCAGCTGATGTCTGACATTCATAGACAGCAAGCGGATGTTCCCAGTCATATCCCGAAATCACATAGATTTTGAATCTGTCCTGATAATATCCTGCATCGAGCAGAATGCCTTCCGGATATTCTTCCTGAAACATATCTTCTTTCAGAACAGTATCAGCATATTTTACAATTCCGCCGGAACTGTCGAACCAACTCCAGAAATTTTTATACATCCTGTTTGCAGTTCCGTCATCATTAAGAACACCGCTTATTTTTAAAATCTGTATGACTTTTTCCGGAAATTCTTCCTGTGGAATATCAGCTTTCTGAAAATGTGCCGGATACATTGCCAGCGCAGTTTTCCATATCAGCCGAGAAGAAATTAATTTTTCATTCTGAAACCATTCCAGATTTTGTTCTGCATCAAATCCGACATAATTTGCGATACCGCGAGGATAATAAACTGGCTCATCAAGTTCCACAACAACCCAGTTTTTATAAGTCAAAACAATTCTCATAATTTTTGTTCCTCCATATACTTCGGATAATTTGTAATCTGCGCCGGTTTTCCGAAATATAATTTTTCAATCGGAGGGAAATCAGCATTTCCAGTACGCTTGAAACTGATTTCTTTCAGCTGATGATAACGAGAAATAAATTCGCTGATTTCTTCCGAAGTCCATCCATATTTCAGCATTTTTTCTTTATATTCTGTTTCGTTCATTCTTTTATCTCCTGAGCATTTCAATGACAGTCTTTTCAAAGAGAACACGCTCGTCAACTGTTCCGGTATGCATTTTCTTTTCGGCATCACAAAGAAGATTCAGACATTCCGCGATATGCTCCGGCGTTTCGCCCATGCTGTCCCGAAATGAACGCTCTACTGCTAAACTGAATTTATATCCGAAATCGCTCATGACATCCTGCACGGTTCTGCCATCCTTCCGCGCCGCGGATGCTCTCTGTATATCAATCAGACAGCCCGAAACAACCGCCATCAGATAAGGCATCTCGATTCTTAATGCAAGCAGTTCTTCCACGGCTTTCATCGCATCCGATGCGCGATGCTTCAGAACTGCCGCTGTCAGGTTATAGACAGTCGTTTCCAGCTGAGGTGTGACCATCTCCAGAATTAATTGTTCCGTGATGATTCCGCCGTTCACAAACGAACAGAGCTTATCGAGTTCGTTCTGAATCATGAGTGTCTGACAGTTACACTGCATCGCCAGAGCCATCGCCGCAGAACGCTCGATAGTACAGCCTTGTTTCTTCGCTTTCGAGATGATTTCCGTTGCGATTTGCGAAACGGGTTTCGGCTCGCAGATACAGACTGTTCCGGCTTTTGTGATATAATCAATGATTTTTTTATTTTTATCAGTCGGCTTTTTATTCTTGCCTGTTTTTCCGCCGTAGATGTCGAAACCTGTCACATCGAACATCAGAATCGTCTGTCCGGAAACCTGTTTCAGAATTTCGAGCAGAGCTTTTCTGTCATTTTCTTTGAGCGAATCTGCATTGCAGTCATGAATGTGAATGCAGTTATAATCCGCGAACATCGGACAGAGTTCGGCTTCATCCGCGAGCTGATTCAAATCGAGATTCTGACCATCCAGACGGGTGATGTTTTCCGCACCGCCGACCGCCTTGATGATTTTCTTCACGCAGGTTTCGACAGCGAGAATATCACTTCCGTAGAAATAATACAGATTCGATAACTCTCCGGATTTGATTTGATTCTGTAAATTTTTTTCATCAATCAGTGCCATACAGCCTCCTTACACGGCATCCGCCGTTTTCTGAAACGGTAACTTCCAGATTGTTTTCATCCAGATAGGTATGTGCATCCGGAAGATATAATTCATTCTTATCGAGTATCAGCAGGAAACCGCATTCCGGCTGAATGTTTTTGCTTTTACCGTAGATTGTCAGAATATCGGGAGTTTCTGAAATCTCGGTTTTATCATTCTTGCAGATAAAGATTTTCTCTGCATACTCGATTCTGATTTGTTTCTGAGAAATTTCTATCTTTGCGCCGTGAAATAATAATTCTTTCCGTTCGGCGGAATACGTTTCACAATCCGGCAGAGACGGCATCCTGAAATCTGTTTCTTTCATGAGCCAGATTTCTTCCGGAACAAAAAAGGCAAGATATTCTTCATATCTCCGAATGGCCTTTTCTTTCGGATTGCAGAGATATAAACTTTCCAAATCCGATACGCCAGCACTTTCCAGATAGATTTCAGCATAATCGGGAGCGTAATAATCGCCGGTCATATCGAACAGAACGGCATCCGCACCGCGCCGGACGGCTAACAGACATTGATTCTCCTCGCCGAGTATGGCAATTTTCAAATCATCCGCCTGCGAAATCCGTTCGAGATTCACCGAAATGCCCGTCACCATCAGCGCGATGACAACAGAAAACGAAGTCAGCTTTTTGTTCCTGAACATGATGTGACAGCCTATCACCAGAATCATTCCGGCATCGAGCAGAAAACATAAAATCTCACTGTCTGCTGATGTATGTGTCCATGACATTCCGGCGAAGAAATCGGAGATTGTCAGAATCATGCTGTTGAGCTTATCCGCAAGATGCAGAAAAAATTCTGCCATCATCCCCTGACAGCCGAAACCTATCGCAAAGACTCCCATCAGTATCGACACCAGACAGACCGGAGTCAGAAACAGATTCGTCAGCGGAGAAATCAGAGAAAATTCTCTGAAATATCTCACACTCACCGGAAGAATTATCACAAACGTCCATGTAAAGACTATCAAATCTTTCAGAAGAAGATGATAAAATTCATCATCGGGAAACTCTTTTGTCATATCCTGCGCGACAACTCCGATTCCGAACGCGCCGGAACATGACAGCCAGAATGCCGTACTGTGTATCACAAACGGATTTTCAAGCCCCAGAATCAGCATCGCAATCGACAGCGAATTGAACGCATCCGCCTGCCGGAAAAATAATTTTCCGCTCTGCGAAATCAGAATCATGATACATGCTCTCTTAACGGAAACCGTTCCGCCGGCGCATATTACAAACAATCCGCAGAGAATCGCCGAAAGTATGAATTTCGATTTCCTTCCGGCTCTGAGCTTTTCAAGAATCCAGTTCGCGCACATCGCCAGAAAATCAAGATGCAGTCCCGAAACCGCTAAGATATGCCCGATTCCCGTCCGATAAAGCGATGTCTTTACACTGTGTCTCAATTCCGTCTTGTCTCCGAACAGCATTCCGGTCAGCATCGAGGCGGTATCTGACGGCATGCAGGCCTGAATCCGTTCTGTCATGCGCGTTCTCCAATCGTAGATGATGCTGACAAGCGTTTGTTTCTCCAACGGCCTGACTTCGAGAATTTCTTTTTCCGTATACAAATCAAAACAAAGAAAAACATTCTTCGCCCGTGAATAGCTTTCATCATCAAACAGATAATCCGATGTGATACGCTCCGGACGGCCGGAAACCATCAGTATATCGCCATAATTAAAGCTATCATCATCTATGAATAATTCGATATTCGCCAGCGTATCGCCTCTGTTGATTCTGCCTTTCAGAAGATAATCCGCATTTCCGCTCGGATAGGCTGTTTTCTGCATCACCTGTCCGGTAAAGAGGATTTCCAGTCCGGCGAAATCTTTCTGTTTCTGCGCCGTCATGCTGTCGTGATGCCAATAACAACAGCACGCTATCAGACATGACAGCGTGCTGAGTACGACATATTTCCAGACAGACCGGCGATACAGAATTATCCCGAACGCCGTCAGAAGAATCACACTCCATGACAGTATATCCAGTCTTGATGCTATCAGCAAGCCCATGATATAGGGCAGTCCGATATATAAAGCCGGTCTTTTCATATTCAGTCTTTAAAGAATAACGGCAGTTTGTCCAGATAGATAATATCTGTTCTGTCAGCGGCATCGCCTTCGGCGAGAACAGCCGCTTTTCCGGCAACTGTACCGCCGGCCTTTTCGACCAGATATTCCAGTGCTTTCAGGGATTCGCCTGTACTGATGACATCATCCACAACGAGCACTTTTTTATTTTTGAGCAGTTCCGCCTTTTCACCATCGATATGCAGAATCTGTTCATTTGCCGTTGTGATGGACTTTACATTGACGGAAACAACATCCTGCATGTAGAGCTTGACCGATTTCCGAGCGACTACATAAGTTTTACCGCTCTGACGCGCCATCTCGTAAGCCAGCGGAATGCC
>JAFUWP010000026.1 GCA_017483405.1 Oscillospiraceae bacterium
AAAACGCTTCAGATACAGCATCCCCAGCAGACACATCACCGCACCGGAGGCACTGTACAGGAGCGCGCTCATATTTCCGGTGAACATCGCCCCCAGAATCACCCGACAGGCTACAAGCATCGCCGTTTCCGATGGCTGATAGACAAATACCGCATATACCGTGATGATGTTCGCAAGCCCCAGCTTTACCCCTGGTATGGCAATATCCGGAAAATGCAGTTCAATCACGAAAATAATCAGTGCCAGTGCCGTCAGCATGGCAAGTTCGGTTAATCTTCTGAGTTTCATGAATTTTCTCCTTCTTCGGCAAAACGGATAATCAGCTTGTGAGGCAGACATACAATCGGCAGATTCTCAGAACGGAGTACCCCTGTCTTCACACATGTCTGGTCGGGACAATCGGCTTCGGCAATGCAGATTTCATGATTCTGAATTCTCACAAGATTATATCCGCCGTCAGCAGATTGAATCCTGAATTCCTGATTTTCATCCGAATCAAGATTGATTTCCTGAATTATTTCATTATTCTGAATTATCAGGACTTTCCGGCTTTCCGGTTTCCGGAAGGCCGAAATCGTCCATATCACACAGAAAATCAGAATCAGGAGAGTCACAATCAGGATGATGATGATTTTCTTATCCGGCTTGGATGCTGTTTCATTCATGCGGAATCACCTCAACAGGCAGTGTGCTGATATTCTGAAACTGTTCTTGAATCCCTTCTGAAAGCAGAATTCTGCCGTCATCCGTAACAAGAATCATCTCGAAATCATCCGAAGTCTGATAATGCTGAATCGCCTGTTCCGTTCCCTCGGCGAATAACGCAGTTGAAAGCGCATCGCAAAGAAGACCGCTTTCCCCGATAATCGTGACCGAAATCAGCCCGTTATCGGCCGGATAGCCGTCCTTCGGGTCGATGATGTGCCAGTAGATGTTTCCGTCATCGCCCTCGAAATAGCGTTCATAATTGCCCGATGTGATAACCGCCTGATTCTCGATTTTCAGGATGCAGAGATTTTCAGCAGGGGACAGGGGATTGACAACTGCTACAGACCATTGACTTCCGTCCGGTTTTGTGCCGAGTGTCTGTACATTTCCGCCGAGATTCACAATCGCGGATTCCGCGCCGTTTTCCTTGAATAACTGCATCAGTCTGTCACTGGTATAGCCCTTCGCAAGCGAGCCAAAATCTATTTCAGCACCTTCCGGAATTGTCACCCGATTTCCGTCAAGCTGAATCTGCGTATAATCGACATGAGAAAGCAGATTCTGAATTGTTTTCTCATCCGGAATCTGATATTCCTGTGTTGTGAATCCCCATGCTTTCAGCACCGGATAAATTGTCACATCCAGTGCGCCGTGACTGGCATCGCCGATTTGCAGTGCCTCCTGAATCAGAGCACTTGTATCTTCACTGATTTCAACAGGCGAACCGGCATTCTGATTTATCCGGCTGGTATCGCTTTCGGGATTCGTGACGGAAAGTGTCTGCTCCAGATTCTGAATCAGGCGCGCACCGTCTTTCAGAACGGTTTCGCCATCACTGCACCAGACTTTCAGATTCATATAAGTATCCATCGCGAACAGGTCGGAAACTGCCGGTGAATCATTCGCTTCCGGACTTTGTGAAGAAACAGCCGTATCTGCTGAGCATCCGCAGAGCAGACACATCAGCAGAACCGGCAGGAAAACTCGATATTTCATGAAAAGACTCCTTTATTTTCAGCATATATTTATCATAGCATGTC
>JAFUWP010000027.1 GCA_017483405.1 Oscillospiraceae bacterium
CAAGTCCTCTGACAACAGAACGGAGCTGATACAGGGTATTTGTTTTATGAAATAGCATCCTGACTACTCCTTTCATGTCTAAGTCTTGTAAGTCTATCTGTTTGGTATGCATTTATTATAGCACAGGTTTTGTTATTTGTCAACTTCTTATTTCTGATAACTGGTTATCAATTTTTCTGATAACTGACAGCAGATAAAAAACAATCCCGACCGTGAAAGTCGGGACTGTTTTCAGAGAGGGTATATGAAAAACTAGTTAAGAGAAGATTACGTTCTGTTGCCGAAACCACCGCGGCCGCCGTGATTTCCGCCGAAACCGCCGCCGAAGTTTCCGCCTCCGAATCCGCCGCCCATCATGGACTGCGGAATTTCGGAAACCTGTTCGCCGTTGATGATGATTGTACCGCCGTTGTATTCTGCGGACATATCATAATCGAATGAGGATGTCGGCGCGGTGATGTCGATAGTACCGCCATTGACGTAGATAGAGCCGTTGGCATCGACAGCATCGGTATCGCCCTGACCCATGATGATAGTCGTATCACCGCCGTTGAATTCGACAGTTACGGAATAAGCACTGCTCTTGTTTGCGGCATTGATGCCGTCATCAGAGGCTTCGATATAGATAGTGCCGCCGTTAATCTGAATACAGGTAGCTTCCAAGCCTTCGGCCGACTTGATATTGAATATTCCGCCGTCTATCTGGAGAACGCTGGTGGCCTGAATGCCGTCACTCGCGGAATTGATGGTGAATGTGCCGTCTGCGATATAGATAAAGCCTTCGGATTCATCATTTTCGCAGTGCATACCATCCTTGTTTGCATTGAGAGTGAATGTGCCTCCGCAGACGGAGATAGAATCATTTGCTTCGATGGCATCTTTTCCGGCATTGACGGTATAAGTACCGCCGGTGAATTTCATATCATCTTTGGAAGTGATGCCGTTTCCGCTGGCGGATGTGATATTCAGAGTGCCTGTACCGTTCAGGACTAAATCTTCTTTGGAGTAGATAACGGCATCGGTATTGGTATCGCCGTCAGCGCGGAAAGTTCCGGAAACGGTCAGCGTGTTTTCTGTACTTGTCGTTGTGATGAATACCTTATCCGCTGAAATCACATAGATGGCAGGGAAATCTGTATTTGTAATATTCACGCCGTCCAGAACGAGCTGAACTTTATCTTCTTCGCCGGCTTCGATGCGGATGGTGCATTCCTGCGCTGTTCCGCTGATGACATAGATACCGGCCGAGGTGATATTGATAGTATCGTTATCCGAAACAGTCAGATACTGGGCATCTGTCAGGTCAGCGGACTGTTCCAAATCGCGGGAGGAGAATAAATCAGCAGTTTCAATCATGCTGTTGCCGTTTTCGATATAAGCTGTTGTGACGGCAGTACCGGAAGTTTCTTCGGAAGAAGATGCTGTTTCAGAATTGGTATTATCCGGATTGATATTGAATGTAATGGTTTCCCGTGTGGAAGAATTTTCCGCAGTATCAGCGGAAGTATCAGCACCGGAATTTGTTTCGGCCTGTTCTTCTGCGATGCTTGTGGAAACATCTGTAGAAACGGAATTGCATCCGGCTGTGGAAAAGGCGAGCATTACGCTGAGCATGGTCATCATCATAGTTGTTTTTTTCATATCATCGCATCCTTTCGGGAGTGGTTATTGTTTTGTTTCATTGTCTGTATTATACCGCACGTTTTTGAGAAAATGAAAACAGAAATGTGAAAATTTCAGGAAAAGAATGTGAGAATCTGAAATACAAAAAATCATAATCCCCGAAAATCTGCATAGAATAGCAATATCAGGAAAGGAGACTGATTCATGAAAAAAGAAAAACTGACATCTTTATTGAGTTTCGTCATCGGAACGGAGCTTGTCGGCGCGTTATCGGGACTGCTGTCAGGGGGGAATTTTTCGGAATTCTACCGTTCACTGGAACAGCCTCCGCTTGCGCCTCCGGCATGGCTGTTTCCGGTGATGTGGGTGATTTTATACGCACTGATGGGCATTTCCGCGTTTCAGATTTATGAATCTTCCGATTCGCGAAAAGCAAAAGCATTGCTTTTGTATTTCATTCAGCTTGCAGTGAATTTCTCATGGAGCATTGTATTTTTCAGATTTCAGTCTTTGCTTGGCGCGGTGATAGTGATTATTCTTCTGCTGATTCTGGTTGTGATGATGATAAAACAATTCGGGAGCATCCGGAAATCGGCCGGCCTGCTGAATCTGCCCTATCTGCTGTGGACGGCGTTCGCGACATATCTGACAATCGGGATTTATCTGAAAAATTCCTGATGATGGTTGACAAACCGGCATATTTATGTTAAAATAAGACAGATAAGTTCATAACGGGAGGATTTTTCATGAAAAAAATAAAAAAACTGCTATCCGTGTTTCTGTCGGTGCTGATGGTGTGTTGTTTCTGCACATCGCTGACGGGGCAGGCGGTTTCTTTTACCCCTAATTTTGAAATCAACAGCGCGGCATGTGTACTCATCAACACCGATACCGGCGAGATTCTCTACGAGAAAAATGCGGATGTGCAGTATATGCCTGGTTCACTGGTGCAGATTATGGAAGCCGCACTGATTCTGGATAAGTATACTGACCTGAATACCCAGATTGTTTGTGATTCCGAATTGATAAAGCGTTATCAGGAAACGGAATTCGCAGATGATTTGCGCTATGCCGATATTTATGAAGGCGATGTGCTCACGGTGGAAGAATTACTCTATGCTATGATGCTGACTTCTTCCTGTGAGGCCTCCGTTCTGCTGGCGAATCACTACGGAAACGGAAGTGTTGCAAGCTTTGTCGATATGATGAATGCAAAAGCAAAGGAAATCGGCTGTACCCAGACGAATTTTACAAACGTCACGGGGATTTATGATATTTCTCAGCAGACGACTGCAAGAGATATGACGAAAATCACCCAGTATGCGCTTTCCGTCAGCAAGTTTCTGAATTTCGCTTCGGCGGTATCCTACGCGCCGGAGACTCAGAATTCCGAACGTCATAAAATGGATGAATGGATTTGGACACATTCCAATGCCATGATGCAGGAAAATTCCGCTTATTATCTGGAAGGAGTCAAGGGCATCAAGACGGCGAATCTGAA
>JAFUWP010000377.1 GCA_017483405.1 Oscillospiraceae bacterium
CCGCCCTTGCCTGAACCATAAGTCGAAAAGCTCAGAACAGCAACCTTCGGGTCAATGCCGAAATATGCGGCAGTCTTAGCAGTTTCGACAGCGACTTCTGCTAACTGCTGTGCGGCAGTCAGCACAACATTGCCTTCCTTGTCGAGTCTGTCAGAATAGCCCAGATTGATAGCACAGTCACCCATAGCGATTTTTTCTTCTTCGCCGTTGACTTCTCTGAACAGAATAAAGGAAGAACTTACCAGATTAGAGCCTTTCTTTGTCTTGACAAGCTGGAGTGCCGGTCTTACAGTATCGGCTGTTGAGTAAGTCGCACCGCCGAGGAGTGCATCTGCCTTGCCGATTTTTACCAGCATTGTGCCGAAATAATTGGATTTCTGGAGAGCGGAACGGCATTCCTCTTCGGACATTTTGCCTTTGCGAAGTTCTACCATCGTAGATACCATAGAATCCATTTCAGGATAAGTCAGCGGGTCGAGGATTTCGGCCTTGTCGATATTGAAACCGTTATCAGCGGCGGCTTTTTTCACATCATCGACATTTCCGCAGAGGATAACATCCATCAGGTCTTCTGCCAAGAGCTTAGAAGCCGCGGAGAGGATTCTTGCATCAGTGCCTTCGGTGAATACGATTTTTTTTCTGCCTGCTTTGAGATTGGCAAGCAATTTGTCAAACATTGCCATGGGAAAAACTTCCTTTCAAATCAAAATTTCAGATAATATTTTATCTCTGAATTAATTTCAGTATAGCATATTTTAGAGAATTTGTCAAGAATATATGTTAAGATTTGTATAAAATTTCCTGTTTTGTGATGAGTTTTTGAAATTCAGAAAAAAAATATTGTTTTTCGATAAAAAAGTCTTGACAAATGATATTTGCTGTGCTATAATATAGAAAAATCCGGAAAGGGTGTATCTGTATCATGTGGAATCAAGATAAATCCCTGAATTTATCAATTTTATTAGTGAGAGTCTTATTTGTACTGATTATTATTCTCGCCTTATGCGTTCCCATCATGGTTCGCTGGTATGATATTGTTTCGCCTGACAGGACGGGACTCATCAGCGGTTCAGTCTTCTGGCCTCTGAGCATTTGTCTGTATCTGTCAGCGATATGCGGAGAGGTTTGTTTATATCATCTGTACAAACTTCTGAAAAATATCAAGAATGATATTGTCTTCAAAACCGAAAACTGCAAGCATCTGCGATATATTTCATGGTGCTGTCTGCTGGTGGCGATTCCGTTCGGAATTTTCGGATTCTGGAGATTTCTGGGTTTCTTCGTTGCCTTTGCGGCGGCATTCTTCGGACTGGTTCTGAGAGTCCTGAAAAATGTCTTCGTCCGCGCCGTGGAAATTCAGGAAGAAAATGACTATACTATCTGATTGGAGGAGTTGCTTTATTATGCCCATTATTGTGAATCTGGATGTCATGATGGCAAAAAGAAAAATTTCCTCCGGAGATTTGGCCAAGAAAATAGAAATTACTCCGGCGAATCTTTCCATCCTCAAAACCGGAAAAGCCAAAGCCATCCGGTTTTCGACACTCGAAAAACTCTGCGAAGTTCTTGACTGTCAGCCGGCAGATATTCTCGAATTCCGGAAGGAGGATTCCCATGCAGACGAAATCTGAAAGAAAGTATTATCTTATCTGGTCGGCGGTTTTATTTATCATAGAATTCATGATTGCTGTCTTTGTGCCGTCTCCCTCATGGCTGAGGGATTACGGCGGAGATATGCTGATTATCCCTCTGATATACTGTTTAGTCCGGATTTTTCTGAACGTCCTCCCCCGTCTGATGCCGTTCCTGATGTGCTGTGTCGGATTTGCGTTTGAAATCGCCCAGTATTTTCATATCTGTGATTTGCTCGGATTTGAGAAAGGCAGTGTCATGAGAATTATTATCGGCACAAGCTTCAGTTGGATAGATATTCTCTGCTATATCGCCGGAATGATAATCATCTATGCAGGAATTTTCATCCGGAGGAAAATCAGATATGAAACCACTTAAAAAAATTATCAGAAAATCTATGCAGTTTTTCATATATGGTCTGCTGATATTACTTATATTAGCAGTAATCCTGATTCTTCTGCATGAATATGACAATATCTGTCATATCCGAACTGCGTACGGCGATTCTTTTACACTGAAAAGCAATTATTTTTCAGGTGACTGCTATTTATATGATGACAATTCTGATTTTTCCATTAGTTTTAGTCAGCTAATACCTAAAACAGAAATCAAAGCCGTATGCGATACACCCTATTTTCGCTGTTATTCAGTTGAGGATACTTTCTATTTTGGAAAAAAGAAACATATAGATGATAATAAATTTTTTGTAATAGCCCCCGAACTTGTTGATTATTATCTCGATTATAAATTTTAAACCTATTTTGCATATCTGAAAAATATATTTTAAAAGGAGTTTTTTACCATGAGCAAAGCAATCTTCTCTGCGATGATGTTCGCACTCTTATGCACCGGAAACCTCTCCCCCGAAAATATTACCAGTTCCGGTCACCTGAAAGAATTCAATTCCCGTACTGTCACACAGTATCAGGTCATGAGCCAGAACATCAGCGCAGATTTGCAGGACGATTTCGATGACGATGACGAAGAAGAACAGGAGGCTTTATCATGAACGAACAGAATCAGATAAATCAGAATGATTATCAGAATCTTTATGACCCGAACTATCAGAGTGTTCTGGATGCCCCTCCGCAGGCCGTTCCCGTCCAGCCGAAAGAAGAAATTCATTTCTCGAAAACAGAGCAGATTTGCGCTTTTCTGGCGATGCTCGCCGGATTCCTGTTTATCCGTTTCACACTCTATCATGAAACAGGCATTTTCACGACATTGTTTTACTGGTTTCTGATTACGGTCGAAGTCATCTTTGTGAAACATTCCGGAAAGACATTCACCAAATCCGAAAAGTTTGTGATTATCACAATGTATCTGTTTTCCTGTGTATATTTCATCACGGCCAATCAGACCATGAAAGTTCTGACAACTTTATTTCTGATTCTCGACAGCGGAATTTTCCTGCTCGGCGTGAGCAGTTCTCTGAATACCGTTCTCCGGTTTCTGCCGGAAGCTCTGCCCCTTTCCGTACTGGCAATGCCTCTGGGAGCATTCGGAAAATGTTTCGATGCCGTCAAGCAGTCCAAAGGTCATACCGCTTGGAAAAATGCCGGCTATATCCTCGGCGGTCTGCTGATTGCTCTGCCCTTAACCTGCATTGTCGCCTCCCTGCTCTGTCAGGCGGATGAAAATATGTCTTCCCTGCTCGGAAACTTCCTGAAAATTCCGCCGGAAGATTTACTGATTCTTGTCCCTCAGTTACTGTTCGGCATCTTAATCGGATGCGGAATTTTCAGTGCTATGTTCTCCGCCACACACAAGACCATCCTGCTCGATGAGGAAACCTGTGAGATAAAAGCCGAAGGATGCCGTTTCATCCCGAACATGATGCTCTATACCGCCGTAACTCCGGTTTGTATTCTGTATGTGCTCTACTTCATTTCGCAGATGCAGTATTTTACAGGCGGATTTACCGGAACGCTCGCGGACGGATTCACTTATGCTGAATACGCGAGAAAAGGCTTCTTTGAATTATGCTGGGTATGTGTCATCAATCTGGCAGTTATCGGCGCAATCGGATTTTTCGCAAGAATGACCGGTTCTGTCAAGCCCCTGATGCTGAAAATCTACAGTGTATTCCTGTGTTTCTGTTCGCTGTTTCTGGCCGGAACTGCTATTGCCAAGATGTTCCTGTATATCAGATACTACGGCATGACAAGAATGAGAATCTATACCACATGGTTCATGTTCCTGCTGGTTATCGGCTTTATGGTACTGATTGTCAGACAATTCAGATATTCCCTGAATATCGGCAAAATTGCCTATATCGTCTTTACCGTGATGTTCGGAATTCTGGTTTTCTCCCGTCCTGATGAATGGATTACCCGTTATAATGCAAATCAGTATCTTGCCGGAAATCTGGAAGAATTTGATTTCAATGTTGTGAAAAACATGTCTCCGGATGCATGGGCGGCTCTGTCTTTCTATGACAGAGGGGATTTAATTCAACTGTATTTTCAGGAAAACAGAGATGAAAGCATCATTCAGATGATGCAGAATAAAAAAGAAGAAATTCAGTCTGATTTCTATGATACACTCAATCTTTCCGCATGGGAGATGATGTACAATGTCAAGTAAATTTCCCTATTCGGATGATAACAAACGCTACTACACTCTCTTCTATCATAACCGTCACCGATTCGGGCACAGAGTCTATAAAGCCGTTCTGAACGGCGGATTCACCTGCCCGAACCTTGACGGCACAAAAGGAATGCTCGGCTGTGCGTTCTGCGACGGCGGAAGCGGTGCTTTCACAAAAGCGTTACCCTTACAAGAACAATTAACCCTCGAACTCGCCAGAATCAGGAAACAAAATCCCGATGCCGAAGCTGTTGCCTATTTTCAGGTGCATACAAATACATACGCCCCTGTTGATTATCTCCGGAATCTCTTTGAACAGGCAATTTCCTTTTCCGGAATCATCGGACTTTCAATAGGCACAAGACCCGACTGCCTTCCGGATGATGTTCTTGATTATCTTTCCGAACTGAATCGGAAAACTTATCTGACTGTTGAGCTTGGTGTGCAGACCGTTCATGACTGGTCAGCGGAAGATTTCGGTCGGGGCTATTCCTTTTCTGAATTTCTGGAAAGCTATCACAAACTGCAAAAATTAAATATCCGGACTTGTCTGCATATCATTAACGGACTGTATCGGGAGAATCTTTCCGATATGCTTCAGACTGCCGAAACCCTCGGAAAACTTCGTCCGCAGGCGGTGAAAATACAATTACTGCACGTTCTGAAAGATACCAGATATGCGGATTTATATCAGTCCGGCGAATATCTCCCCATGACTCAGGAAGATTATATCTTCACGGTCGTGAAACAGCTGGAATTATTTCCGCCGGAAACGGTTATCGAACGTGTTACCGGAGACGGCGAAAAGGCAAAACTGCTCGCTCCCCTTTGGAGTATGGACAAAATCAGAACGCTCGGCGGTATTGATATAGTCATCCTACTTGAAAGGCAGAACAATCTAAAAGATTTGAAAAGCAGCAGAAATAGCATCATCCAAAGAATTGTAATCATGAATATGCATTCTGAGCCAATGCTTCAAGGTATGCCAGAAATTTTCAATCGGATTC
>JAFUWP010000378.1 GCA_017483405.1 Oscillospiraceae bacterium
ACCGGCGTTATCGCAGGTGGTCCTGTCCGTGCTGTCATCGAAGTGGCAGGCATCAAGGACATCAGAACCAAGTCCCTGCGTTCCAATAATCCCTGCAATGTTGTAAGAGCAACCATCGCAGGTCTGACAGGCTGCACCACAGCAGAAGAAGTTGCTGCAAAGCGCGGCAAGACAGTCAAGGAAATCTTAGGCTAAGGAGGGGCATATTTATGAAGAAAATCACACTCGTAAAGAGCCTCATCGGCTGCAAGAAAGACCAGATTGCTACTGCAAAAGCACTCGGCCTGAAAAAAATCGGTGATGTGACAACTCAGCCGGATAATCCCTGCACCGCAGGCAAAATCCACAAGATTGTACATCTGATTAAAGTAGAAGAAGCGTAAGCGGGAAGGAGCAAGCACTATGCAGATTCATGAACTCGTACCGGCTCCGGATTCTAACAAGCCTGTCAAGCGCGTAGGCCGCGGCCACGGTTCCGGCAACGGCAAGACCGCAGGCAAGGGACACAAGGGTCAGAAAGCCCGGTCCGGCGGCGGTATCAGAATCGGATTTGAAGGCGGTCAGATGCCGCTTGCAAGAAGAATTCCGAAAAGAGGATTCAACAATATTTTTGCAAAAACTTATGCAACTGTCAATGTCAGCGACCTGAACAAGTTCACAGAAGGTACTGTTGTTGACACAGAACTGCTGACAGCAAGCGGTCTTATCAAGAAGGCTTGTGACGGCGTAAAAATTCTGGGCGATGGAGAACTGAATGTGAAGCTGACTGTAAAGGCAGCGAAATTCACAAAATCTGCGTCTGAGAAGATTGAAAAGGCAGGCGGGAAAGCCGAGGTGATCTGACTTGTTTCAGACACTGAAAAATGCCTGGAGTGTACCGGAGATTCGTAAAAAGTTTATCTATACACTCATCATGATTATTATATTCCGCATCGGCGGTGCAATTACAGTTCCGTTCCTGTCACTGTCAGCAGTACAGGAATGGATGAGCACAAATGCCACGGACGGCAATTTTCTGGAGTATCTGAATATTCTGACCGGTGGTCAGCTTTCAAAAGCAACTGTATTTTCACTGTCGATTACACCGTATATCAACTCGTCTATTATCATACAGCTCCTGACTTATGCACTGCCTCCTCTGGAGCGTTTGCAGGAGGAAGGAGAGGAAGGCCGTAAGGTACTGAATAAGATTACGGCTTATGTAGCACTGCTTCTGGCGATTTTCATGTCTGTAGCATATTATCTGACCTTGCGCAACAGCGCAGGCGCAGTGCAGTATACTTCCGGCGCTTATGGCTGGTTTGCTGCGATTGTTATCATTGCATGTTTTACAGCCGGCGCAAGCTTTGTAGTATGGATGGGCAACCGCATCAATGACAAGGGTCTCGGCAACGGCATTTCTATCCTGCTGTTTGCTGGTATCGTAGCCAGATTCCCTACCGATTTGGGAACTCTCTGGGCACTGTTCCAGATGGACAAGGCAAGATATTTCTTCGTAGATATTGCAATTCTGCTGTTGTTCGCAGCCATGATTGTCTTTATCGTATTCATGAACGAAGCAGAACGCCGCATTCCGATTCAGTACGCCAAGCGCGTAGTCGGAAGAAAGCAGTACGGCGGCCAGAATACACATATTCCGGTGAAAGTCTGCATGAGCGGTGTTATGCCGATTATCTTTGCAATGTCCTTCATGTCCCTGCCGAGTACCATCAGCCTGTTTGTGAAGCCGATTGAGGCTGCCGAACTGGAAACCGCTACCGGCGGACAGAAATTCTATTATCATTTTATCGAATTTTTCAAAACAACGAGCTGGGGCTATGCAGTACTGTATCTGATACTGATTATCGCATTTAATTATTTTTATGTGGCAATGCAGTATGACCCCGTAACGATTGCAAACAACCTGCGTCAGAGCAACGGCGGCATTCCGGGCATCCGTCCTGGTAAGCCCACTTCGGATTATATCCAGAGAGTGCTTTCCAAAATCACCCTCGTGGGTGCTGTCTTCTTAGGCATCATCGCCATTTTCCCGATTGCACTGGGCTGGTTCGACAGCAGTCTTCGTTCCCTTTCCATGGGTGGTACTTCTATCCTGATTGTAGTCAGTGTCGCTCTGGAAACTGCAAGAACTCTGGAATCCCAGCTGATGATGCGTCATCACAAGGGTTTCTTAGGATAAAGGAGGCATGTATATGAATCTGATTTTACTCGGTGCGCCCGGCGCAGGCAAGGGCACACAGGCAGAGGCAATTTCTGAGGCACTCAACATTCCGCAGATTTCCACCGGCAATATGCTCCGTGAAGCGGTCAAGAACGGCACAGAATACGGCCTGAAAGCAAAAGCTGTCATGGAAGCCGGCGGTCTGGTTTCCGATGATATTGTAATCGGCATCCTGAAAGACCGTATCGCACAGGATGATGCCAAGAATGGCTTTATTCTTGATGGTTTTCCGAGAACTGTCCCGCAGGCAGAGGCACTCGACAAAATGGGTGTGCGCATTGACAAAGTTGTTGAAATCTTTGTTCCTGATGAAACGATTAAGGAACGTGTTTCCGGCAGACGCGTCTGCGAAGGCTGCGGAGCATCCTATCACATTCAGTACAAGCCTTCCAAGGTTGAGGGCGTGTGCGACAAGTGCGGGGCAAAAACCGTTATCCGCAAGGATGATGAGCCTGCTACTGTGATTTCCCGTCTGGAAACTTATCATGAACAGACTGAGCCGATTAAGGCTTATTATGAACAGCAAGGCAAACTCGAAACTGTCATCGGACAGGAAGAAGTTGCTGACACGAAGAAGCTGACACTGAAAGCAGTGGGGGCTGAAATCGAATGAGTATTACAATTAAATCTAAGACAGATTTAGAAAAAATGCGTATCGCCGGCCGTATTGCCGGCACAGCCTGCCACGTGGCAGGACGCGCGCTCGAACCGGGTATGACAACAAAGGATGTAGACAAGATTGTGCATGATTATATCGTCAGTCAGGGGGCTGTACCGTCTTTCTTAGGATACGGCGGTTTCCCCGGCAGTGCCTGTGTTTCGGTGAATGAAGAAGTCATTCACGGAATTCCTGGTTCGCGCAAGCTGAAAACAGGCGATATTGTCAGCATTGACGTAGGCGCTTACATCAACGGTTTCCATGGTGATACCTGTTATACATTTCCGGTCGGCAAAATTTCACAGGAAGCACAGGATTTGCTGGATGTCACAAACGCTTCCCTCTATGAAGGCATTAAAGCGGCAGTGGTCGGCGCAAGACTGGGCGAAGTCTCCGGTGCAGTAGAAAGATATTGCGCCTCCAGAGGTTACGGCATTGTCCGCGAATACTGCGGTCACGGCATCGGAAGGGATTTGCATGAATCCCCCGAAGTTCCCAACTATGTGCAGGGCGGCAGAATGGGTATTAAACTTCAGGCCGGCATGTGCATCTGCATCGAACCGATGATTAATGTCAAGGGCGATGCTATCCGCGTATGCAGAGACGGCTGGACAGTCCGCACAAAAAGCGGCAGTCTTTCCGCACATTTTGAACATGCCATCGCCATCACGCAGGACGGCCCCGTGATTCTCACCGAACCGGATTTATAATGCTGCAAGTTGGTATGGTCGTCAGTGTAACTGCCGGAAAAGAACAGAATGATTTCTCCCTGATTGTCAGGATGGATGAAAAATATGTCTGGCTCGCAGACGGCAGACACAGAACACTGCAAAATCCAAAACGCAAGAATCCCAAACATGTACGTCCTACCCAGACAATCTGGAATCCGGACGGCATGACGGATTCCAGCCTTCGCAAAAAACTGCGCCTGTTTAAGGAGGGAAATAAATTTGTCTAAAGAGGATTTGATTGAAGTAGAGGGTGTCGTGCTCGAAGCACTTCCCAATGCGAATTTCCGCGTGGAGCTTCCCAATAAGCATGTCATTCTCGCACATGTGTCAGGAAAACTGCGGATGAATTACATCCGTATCGTTCCAGGAGACAAGGTGAAAATCGAAATGTCTCCCTATGACCTGACAAAAGGCCGGATTACTTGGCGCGCTAAGTAAGTTCCGGATGTCACCCGTTTGTTATACTTGTTTTGATACAACAAGGAGGTATTTTCATGAAAGTAAGACCTTCGGTAAAACCGATTTGCGAAAAATGCAAGGTCATCAAGCGCAAGGGAAAAGTCATGGTTATCTGTGAAAATCCCAAGCACAAACAGCGTCAGGGCTAATTCTGACAACACAGGAGGTGTATTCATAACATGGCAAGAATTTCAGGTGTTGACCTGCCCAAGGAAAAAAGAGTGGAAATCGGCCTGACCTATATCTATGGCATCGGCCGTCCGACTGCTGACAAGATTCTGGCTGCTACCGGCATCAATCCGGATACCAGAGTCAAGGACCTCACAGAAAAAGACGTTGCAAAACTGCGTGATTATATTGACGCAAATGTAACTGTCGAAGGCGACCTGCGCCGCGAAGTAGCACTCAATATCAAGAGACTGATTGAAATCGGCTGCTACAGAGGCGTACGCCACAGAAAGGGACTCCCCGTAAGAGGTCAGCGTACTAAGACAAACGCCAGAACTCGCAAGGGTCCGGTTAAGACGATTGCAAACAAGAAGAAGTAAGGAGGGCGAATTCTTTTGGCACAACAGAAGGGTAAAAAGGTAACTGCTGTACGCCGCCGCAGAGAACGCAAGAATATCGAAAGCGGTGCAGTACACATTCAGTCTACTTTCAATAACACAATCGTGACAATCACTGATACACAGGGCAATGCCATTTCATGGGCAAGTGCAGGCGGCCTCGGTTTCCGCGGCTCTAGAAAGTCCACACCGTTCGCAGCACAGACTGCTGCTGAAACAGCCGCAAAAGCTGCAATGGAACACGGCCTCAAGACGGTGGAAGTGTATGTCAAAGGTCCTGGCAGCGGACGCGAAGCTGCTATCCGTGCATTGCAGACTGTCGGTCTGGAAGTACGCATGATTAAAGACGTAACACCGATTCCGCACAACGGCTGCCGTCCGCCCAAGAGAAGACGTGTCTGATAGGAGGTTAGCAATATGGCAGTAAATAAAGACCCGATTCTGAAAAGATGCAGATACTTAGGTATCAGCCCCGCTGTCATGGGCATTGACAAGAAATCCAACCGTAATCCGAACGCTAACAGCCGTAAGAAGATTTCTGAATACGGTACTCAGCTCAAGGAAAAGCAGAAGCTCAAGTTTATCTATGGCGTTATGGAAAAGCCGTTCCGTCATTATTTTGAACTCGCTGAAAAAATGGAAGGCAAGGCCGGTGATAACTTAATCACAGTTCTGGAATCCAGACTGGATAATGTTGCATTCCGCATGGGTCTGGCATCTACCAGACGCGAAGCAAGAGAACTGGTAACTCATGGTCATTTCACTGTAAACGGCCAGAGAGTAGATATTCCTTCTTATCGTGTATCTGTCGGCGATGAAATCGCTCTCGGCGAAAAGAGCAGAAGCAGCGTTCTGTTCAAAGGCAGCGAACAGACCGTAGGTATTCTGGAAAAAACACAGGGCAGAACTGTTCCGCTCTGGCTGGAAGTCAGCAATGACAAATTCTCCGCAAAAGTCACCAGACTGCCGAATCCGTCCGATATTGACTACGAAGCAGAAACACACCTGATTGTCGAGCTGTACTCCAAGTAATATGTAATTGCTTGCGGACGCTTCACGATTCACAGATACAAGTAATTACAAAATAGGAGGGTTTATATGCTTGAAAAAATTGAAAAGCCGGAAATTGTTCCTGAAGATTTAAGACCGGACGGAAAATATGGCAAGTTCGTTCTCTCACCGCTGGAACGCGGCTACGGAACAACCCTTGGCAACAGTCTCAGACGTGTTCTTCTTTCCTCGATTCCCGGCGTTGCTGTCAATTTTGTGAAGATTGACGGAGTGCATCACGAGCTTTCCACAATTCCAGGCGTAAAGGAAGATGTCACAGAAATTATTCTGAGCCTGAAAGGCCTTACTGCTAAACTCTACGGCGAAGGCCCGAAAACACTTCTGATTGACGCTGAGGGCGAATGCGAAGTCACAGCGGGCGATATTGAAGCAGATTCTGAAGTGACGATTCTGCATCCTGAGATGCATATCGCAACTCTTGGCAAGGACGCAAAGCTTCACATGGAAATTACTATCGACAAGGGCAGAGGTTACGTTTCCGCTGAAAGAAACAAACAGCAGACACAGGACATGCCGCTGGATGTAATTGCCGTAGACAGCATTTATACTCCTGTTTTAAAGGTGAACTATACCGTGGAGAATACACGTCTCGGACAGGTCACCGACTATGACAAGCTCACGATGGAGGTATGGACAGACGGTACTATCTCTGCAAAAGAG
>JAFUWP010000379.1 GCA_017483405.1 Oscillospiraceae bacterium
CATTTTTTGTCTTGAATTTCATAAATATGCCTCCGTAAAATAAAAAATACTTAAATACAGTATAGCATACTTTTCGACAAAATACAAGACCTTATTTCCGGAACGGCAAAAGGCCGGAACTGTTCCGGCCTTTCTGATGATAATCTGCAATTATAATTTAATTTCGTGAATCCAGCCTTCGGGAGCTTCGATTCTGCCCATCTGAATTCCGGTGAGAGTATCATAAAGTTTCTGGATGGTATCGCCCATTTTTTCCATACCGGACGGAAATTCAACAACTTCATCATGATTGACAATCTTGCCAACCGGAGAGATAACAGCCGCTGTACCGCAGAGGCCGCATTCTGCAAAATCCTTGACTTCTTCAAAGAGAATTTCACGTTCCTGCACTTCCAGACCCAGATATTTTTCAGCAACATATACCAGAGAACGTCTTGTGATAGACGGCAGAATGCTGTTGCTCTTAGGTGTCACTACCTTGCCGTCCTTTGTGACGAACAGGAAGTTTGCACCGCCGGTTTCTTCTACTTTGGTATGCGTTGCAGGGTCGAGGAACATATTTTCATCATAGCCCTGACGATGTGCATCCATCAGAGTATGCAGGCTCATTGCGTAGTTCAGACCGGCTTTGATATTGCCTGTTCCGTGGGGTGCGGCTCTGTCGAGGTCGCTGACTCTGATAGTAATCGGCTTTGCACCGCCCTTGAAATAAGGGCCTACCGGTGTACAGAATACTCTGAACTGATATTCCGTTGCAGGCTTTACGCCGATAACAGAATTAATGCCGAACATATACGGACGCAGATACAGAGTCGCACCGCTTCCGTAAGGCGGAACATAAGCGGCATTGGCCTTGACTACCTGTTCTACGGCATCAATGAATCTTTCCTTTGGGAAAACCGGCATTTCAAGACGTTCTGCGGAAGATACCAGTCTGTCAGCATTCAGGTCAGGACGGAATGTCACAATTCTGCCATCCTGAGTTGTATACGCTTTCAGGCCCTCGAAAACGGTCTGGGCATATTGAAGAACACAGGCACATTCATTCATTGTGATATTGGCATCTTCTGTCAGTGTGCCGTTATCCCAAGCACCGTCTTTATAATTAGAAACATAGCGCTTGTCTGTCTGCATATAGCCGAAGCCAAGATTGCCCCAGTCGATGTCTTTCTTTTCCATGATAAAAAGCCTTCTTTCTGATAAATAAAATTAAAAAATTTATATGCGTTCTGCAATCAGGCTGCCCATTTCGGAGCAGGATACCTGTTTGCAGCCGTCAGACATAATATCTCCTGTACGGAAACCTTCCTGCAAGACTTTCTGCACGGCAGTTTCGACAGCATCGGCTTCTTCCTGCAAATCGAGGGAATAACGCAGGAGCATTGCACCTGAAAGAATTGCCGCAATCGGATTTGCGATATTCTTTCCGGCAATATCGGGAGCAGAACCGCCACTGGGTTCATACAGGCCGAACTTGGTTTCATTCAGGCTTGCGGACGGGAGCATTCCGAGCGAACCTGTCACCATAGCGGCTTCATCGGAGAGGATGTCGCCGAACATGTTTTCTGTCACCATGACATCGAACTGCGCCGGATTCTTGACAATCTGCATCGCGGTGCTGTCCACGAGGGCATGTTCGAGGGTCACATCTGGATAGTCCTTAGCGACTTCTTCCACAACTTTTCTCCATAATCTGGAAGAATCCAGAACATTGGCCTTATCTACGCTGG
>JAFUWP010000380.1 GCA_017483405.1 Oscillospiraceae bacterium
AGAAATCGAAAATAATCCGGATTTCTGGCTGTATTTTCTTTCGGTTTCATTTCCGCTCGCCTATGATGAAACCGAAGATATTGCATTAGCAGATTTCATTTATGAGAACTATGTCTGCGAATCGGATGCTTCTGAATGGGTCAGCGAATTTGTACAATATTCTGAAAATATCATGCAGACGAATGACGGATATGCAGAAAATCCGACTTCTGTTAGGATAACAGCAAATCAGGATGAATATATCATTCAGTATCATGCCGGAGATACATTATATTTTAAAAATCAAAAAGAAATCGCAAGCACCGGCGCACATTATGATATTCATAAAATCGCATTTGAAGATTTCATAAAAATCAATCGGGAATGCGGATTGATTTCCGCATTACTGCTCCCGATTGTCTGGCTCGATGAATCTGAAATCAATGATGCGGATGCCCTGATACAGATATTTCTTGATAAAATACCAGTCAAAGAGGAACACCGCAGTCAGATAACAGATATGATAATTGAAGGATTAAAATTATAAATCATCTGATTGTTTCAGAAAAACCACGGAGAAAATCATGTGATATGCTAAAATAGATTAAATTGATTAAAATAGATAAATCGAAAATTACAGGGGTTGAGGAACATGGGAGTAGCCAAAAAAGGCAGACGGAAAATAACCGTATCTGATAAAGAGTATGTATGGTATATTGAGTTAGATGACGATACACCATACTATGTATTGAATATTGTCTCGTTTGATAAGGCGTTGATGATTTCCTGCCCTCTGAAAACTAAAACTCCATATATTATCAGCAAAGGAAATCTGTTTCAAAATAAAAAGACAAATGGAATCTGGAACAGATATTTATTACCTTTTCATGTTCCAGAAATCATCACTCCAAATTTTGTTTCAAATATCATATTTTGGGCAACTCAAAGTGAAAAAGCGAGAGAAATAAAATGGGATGGAAATGATGTCCCTGTATAACTTCTGATTTATTCCAGAAATGAAATCTGTCATACGAAAATCACCGGCATGAGCCTATGCCGGAATTTTCTTGACTTTCTGTATGTGATATGCTAAAATAGATTATGTAAGTTAATTAAAACAGATAAATCGGAACTTTAAGAGGTAAAAATATGAAAAGCAAAATGATTTATTGTCTGATTTTTCTTTGGACAAGTTTTATCGCATTTTCGTTTCCAATATGTTTCGGCTGGATTTTTCTCGATATAACTGGACATTCAAAAGGCTATAGTTATAATTTAGGTTCAGAAAAAGAGGTTTCTGTCATGTTAGGCTGTATTGAACTGTTGATATGGCTTGTGTTATCCTTGCCGTCAAATCTTTATATTTTTCAGAAAACAATCAAAAAGGGAAAGCTGTATTTGCTGATACCTATTGCAATATATGTAACTCTTGCTACAATTTGTATCTGTCTTACCGGCGGTTGGTCTGCATACTTAAAAGGAGTTTTCAACATATAAATTCTGATTTATCCCAGAAAGGAACTACATCATGAAAAAAAATGAAATCTATCAGACGGAAATCACCGGCATGACCGCCGAGGGAAGTGGTGTCTGCCGAATTGATGGTATGGCTGTCTTTGTTCCGATGACTGCTGTCGGCGATATGCTCGAAGTCAGAATCGTGAAAGTCCTGAAAAATTATGCGTTTGGTATTATTGAAAAGCTCATTGAACCTGCTTCCGGCAGAATTGTTCCAGATTGTCCTGTATTCCGGCAGTGCGGAGGATGTGCCTTTCAGCATGTGGATTATCAGACGGAACTCCAGTATAAAGAGAATTTCGTCAGAGATGCTTTCACCAGAATCGGAAAGCTTTCCCCTGAATTTGAACCGATTCTCGGCAGTGAAAGCCGTTATCACTATCGGAATAAAGCTCAGTATCCCGTTGCAGAACAGGATGGTCATCTTGTATGCGGATTCTATGCCCGTCACAGTCATCGGGTTATCCCCTATCCGGAATGTCCGCTTCAGCCGGAAATCTTTTCTGAAATTCTGCATTATCTTCTTCCGGTTCTGGAAGTCTGTCATATATCTGCTTATGATGAAGAAAATCATTCCGGTGATTTGCGGCATATTTATCTGAGAAAAGGCTTTCATTCCGGCGAAATCATGCTCTGTTTCGTCACGAGGGTTTCCATCAGGAAAAAATTACAGAATCGGCTTTCTGAGATTCAGAAACATTTCCCTGAAATCATCAGTATCACTGAATCCGTCAATCCTGCGAAAACCAATGTGATTCTCGGAAAATCCGTTACTGTTCTGTATGGGCAGAATTTCATTACAGATACCATGTGCGGAAGAACTATCCGGATTTCTCCGCAGTCCTTCTATCAGGTCAACACTGAACAGGCGGAAAAACTTTATCGAATTGCGGAATCTTATTCCGATTTACAGAAAATTGAACTCCTTCTTGATTTATACTGCGGTGCAGGAACAATCGGACTTTCTATGGC
>JAFUWP010000028.1 GCA_017483405.1 Oscillospiraceae bacterium
CCCTGCCTATGGGCGGCGGCAAGGGCGGTTCTGACTTCGACCCGCAGGGTAAGTCCGATGCTGAAGTAATGCGTTTCTGCCAGAGCTTTATGACAGAACTTTGCAAACATATCGGCCCGAATACATATGTTCCTGCTGGTGACATCGGTGTAGGCGGCCGCGAAATCGTCTAACTGTTAGGCCAGTATAAGAGAATCAGAAATGAATTCTCCGGCGTTCTGACCGGCAAGGGCATGGAATACGGCGGTTCTCTGATTCGTCCGGAAGCTACTGGTTATGGCGCAGTTTACTATACAGTGAATATGCTCGAACACGTCGGTGATTCCATCAAGGGCAAGACTGTAGCAGTATCCGGTTTCGGTAACGTAGCATGGGGCACAATCAAAAAGGTTAACGAACTCGGCGGTAAGGTTGTAACAATCTCCGGTCCTGACGGTTATGTATATGACCCCGATGGCATCAGCACTGATGAAAAGGTTGACTACCTGCTCGAAATGAGAGCATCCTGCCGCAACCGCGTTCAGGACTATGCCGACAAGTTTGCTGGTGTAGAATTCCACGCTGGCGAAAAGCCGTGGGGTGTTAAGGCTGACATCATCATGCCTTGCGCAACTCAGAACGAAGTTGGCATGAAGGAAGCTGAACAGATTGTCGCTAATGGTGTGAAGTACTATGTAGAAGTTTCCAATATGCCGACATCCAACGAAGCAATTGCATTCCTGAAATCCAAGAATGTTATCGTAGCTCCTTCCAAGGCTGTTAATGCCGGCGGTGTAGCAGTATCCGGTCTGGAAATGTCCCAGAACTCCATGAGATACAACTGGACTGCTGAAGAAGTTGACGAAAAGCTCAAGGGCATCATGGCCAACATCTTCAAGTCTTCTGTTGAAGCCGCTAACAAGTACGGTCTGGGCGATGACCTCGTAGCAGGTGCTAACATCGCAGGTTTCCTGAAAGTGGCTGAAGCTATGAAGGCACAGGGCGTTGTTTGATTCTGAATCAGATAATAACTGAATTTTTCCAGAGGGCTGATTCCGGTCAGCCCTCTGTTTTGTATTGAAAGAGGGATTTCACCATGAACAAAAAGAGAATTTTAGGAATATTAGGGGCTGGCTTAATGTTGACAGCAGGTTTTTCCGTTACAGCAAATGCAGAAACACTTGTCGGCGACCATAACGGCGATGGAAACGTAGATGCCTCCGATGCCGCATGTATTCTCCGGTATGCCGCCGCTGTCGGGGCTGGAAACTTTTCCGGAATACTTCCGGAATTTATGGAAAATCTGGCGCGGAAACAGGAGACACTCGCGCTTTATCAGCCGATTCTGGATAGTTTCCGTAAAAACATTTCTGAAAAATGGGAGAACTATCAGGATGAAGATGACCCTGTATACGGCACTTACGGCCTGACTCTTGAAAATACCAGCTATCAGTGGAGATGGTATCAGAAAGAAATTTCGCTTTCCGAAGCCGGTTTCTGGCTCACGGATATGAACAATGACGGCATCGAAGAACTGATTGTTTCTCCGATAGGGATAAATGAAATTTATGATTTGTATACTATCTATAATGATGAAGTGATTCACCTCGCCGCAAGCGGTGAAAGAGATTATTTTGTGCTCGATGAAGATAATCTCATTCATGAAATCGGTTCAGCCGGTGCGGACAGCCCTGTTCATAATGCTTATGGCATCGAAAAGGGGACTCTGATTCCGGTGGATGTGAATCTCAATGCAGAATATCAGCCGCTGAAACTGACTGCTTTTTAATTTCCCGATGAAGATAATATTTTGTGAAAAACACTTGACAATATTCAAAAAATATATTATTATTTAAATAACAGAATTCTCCCGACTTATTTACTGACATCATTAGGGTGGGGAGTGAATTGAAACAAATGAAACTATAAAATTCTTATTGAGAGGGGAAATTTTTCATGAAGAAATTAATCGCAGGAATCGCCAGTCTCGTGATGTGTGCATCAGCTCTGACCGCACCCGTGCAGACGGCATTCACAAGCATTTCTGCCAATGCCGCAGGCGACTATAATTATGCCGAAGCTTTGCAGAAATCTATGTTTTTCTACGAAGTTCAGCAGGCAGGTGAACTGCCCGACTGGAACGAAGTCACTTGGAGAGCCGATTCCATGCTGACCGATGAAGTGCAGGGCGGCTGGTTCGATGCCGGTGACCATTTCAAATTTGCACTGACAAATGCTTATACAGCCGCTATCATGGCATGGGGTGTTATCGAATATAAAGATGCGCTCAAAAAAGCCGGACTCTACGAGACTTATATGAATAATCTCCAGTGGGGTCTTGATTATGTTGCCGGATGCGACCGCGGAGATTCCGTTGTTGGTACTATCGGCGATGGGTTCGACCATCAGTGGTGGGGCAGTGCCGAAGTTTATTTGAGAAAGTATAAGCTCACAAGCGGTGAGGATGCCCGTCCTTATGATTTAATTACTTCCACATCTACAATGTCTCAGATGGCCGCCGCTATGGCTGCCGGATATATCGCATTCAAGGAGGAAAATCCGAAACTTGCTGACAGCTATCTGGAACATGCCGTAAGCCTGTTTAAAGTGGCGGATACTACCAGAAGCAATGATGACCAAGGTGTTCAGAAGTCCTATTATCCGCAGACAGACTATTTCGATGATTTGTTCTATGCCGCAAACTGGCTCTATCGCGCAACAGGTGAACAGGCATATCTTGACAAGTGTGATGAATATATTCCGAATCTGGCAACAGAATCCCAGTCTACGGAAAGAAAATATACATGGGGTTTCTGCTGGGATGATGCCCTTCAGGGTGCGGCTATGCTCTATTATGAGAATACCGGCAAGGAAGAATGGAAAACGCAGATTGAACATCATCTTGATTACTGGATTAACGGTTACGGCGGAAAACAGGTTGCCTATACTCCGGATGGCCTTGCATGGCTCATGGAATGGGGCGCGCTCCGTCATGTCACCACTACTGCATGGCTCGCGAAACTCGCAAGCGATACGGCTTTCAAGGATGATGCCGCAAAGGCAGAAAAATACAATACATGGGCAAAACAACAGCTCGATTACTGCTTCGGCGATAATGATTTGAACCTCTGCTATGTGCAGGGTATGGGCGATAAGAATCCGAAGACCTTCCATCACAGAACAGCCTCCGGTATTCATGATGACCACTGGCAGAGCCTCGGCCTCGATGAAGCCGATGCAGAAGGCTGGCAGACAGAATATGCACATACCCTCTATGGCGCACTTGAGGGCGGGCCTTCCAAGGACGGCACATTCACGGATGAAGTCGGTCAGTATCAGTATACCGAAGTGGCAATTGACTATAATGCAGGTTATACCGCACTGCTCTGCGCAATGCTCGATGATTATGACTGCAAACCGCTGGCAGATTTCCCCCAGACAGAAACTCCGAAATGGAATGAATTCGAGGTTGCCGCTGTCATTCAGCAGAATCAGGCAAGCTATACCCAGATTCAGGTATGGGCAATGAACCATTCCGCATGGCCGGCAAGAGTCGTGAAGGATTTGTCTTATAATTATTATTTCGATATTTCCGAAGTACTCGATGCAGGTCTGACTGTAGATGATATTAAAGTATCTATCGGATACGACCAGCACGCTGGTGATGAAGGTGCTCTGAGCGTTTCCGGCCCGATTCAGTATGACGGCAATATCTATTATATCAAGCTGAAATTCAATGACGGTTCTGTCGTGATGCCGACAGGTCAGTCCGAACATCGTTCCGAAGCGCAAATCAGAATTGCTGTTGCAGATACCGCTCCGGCCGGCGCATGGAATCCGGAAAATGACTATTCCTTCAAGGGCTTGCAGGAAGGCGGTCAGGATTTACTGAAATCTCCCGAAGCCATCACACCTTATATCACAATGTATGACGGCGATACCCTGATTTATGGTACAGAGCCTGACGGCACAACGCCTTCTGATGTCACTCCGGTTACACCTACCGAAAAAGAAACAACGGAAACGCCTTCCGATGATTTCCTCTATGGTGACGTTGACCTCAGCGGTGAAGTCAATATTCTGGATGTTATCACGCTGAATAGAGGTATACTCGGAAAAGAAGACTTTTCCGAAGTTCAGCAGAAAGCCGCCGATGTCAACCTCAGCGGAAAGCCGGATTCTACGGACTCGCTGATTATCATGAAGCATATTGTCGGAATCGAGCCGACACTTCCGGTAAAATCATGATTTCGTCAGATTGTACAAAATCAGTGTACACGGTTTAGATAAATCTCCAAATTTGAAAAAAACACTTTACTTTTCTGGTGAAATGTACTATAATAAATTTGATAAGATTTTTACAGGATTGTGTGTATTTTGTGAAATCTGTCTTAAAATTTAAATCTTAATGCTTATTATGCCCGCTTGCACTGACGGGCATGATATAAATCGAAATCAAAAATCTTTAACATTTATGGGAGGGTAAAACCAATGCGCAAATTTAAATTTGGCAAGAAGTTCGCTGCAAGTGCTGCTGCACTCGCTATGATTGCAACTTCTTCTGCGGCTTCTGTTGCAAGCATGACTGCTTTTGCTGGTGAACTGCTCGGTGAAGGTACTTTTAACGAAGGTGCTGGTCTGCCGTGGCATATCTGCGAAAACGGTACTGCTGAAATGGCTTTTGAAATCAACAACGGCGTATATGCTATCCAGATTAAGAACCCCGGTGGTCAGTCCAACGGCGGTGAAGACAGATGGGACTGCCAGTTCCGTCACAGACAGCTGTCCATTACTTATGGTCACACCTATCGTCTGACATACTCTGTATATGCTACCAATTCCGGTCACATGTATTCTAAGATTGGTGACGTTACCAACGATGATGCTGAATACTGGCACAACTGCGGTAATAAAATCGACATCGGCGGTTATACAGCAGGTATTTCTCAGGCTGACCTCGAAACCAAACTGAAAAATGCATCCTGCAAGGAAACTAAGGGCGATGCTAACACCAGTGACTGGGATGTTCCTTACTACATGGGCTGGAATACATGGAAAGATGATACCATTCCGGCTAAGACATGGACAACTTACGCTTATGAATTCATCATCGACAGCAAGTTCATGGAAAACGTAAAGGACAATCTGCCGACCGGTAAGAGCACTGTTGAATGGACATTCCACTTCGGCGGTGACGGTCAGTATACTCCCAGCCCGTGCTTCCCTGAAGGCACTATCATCAAGTTCGATAACCTCGCTCTGATTGATATGACCGGCTCTGAAGATGACTATAAGCCTGCTGACCCCAAGGTTGAAAGAGACATCGTTCTGAATCAGGTTGGTTTCTATCCGAACCTCCAGAAGCAGGCTACTGTTGAAGGCATGAGCGCTTCTTCCTTTGAAGTAAAGGATTCTTCCGGCGCAACTGTATTTACAGGTCCTCTCGGTTCTGCAATTACAGATGATACTGCTGGTGAAACTGTTCAGATTGCTGACTTCTCTGAATTCACAACCCCCGGCACTGGCTATTATATTCAGGTTGGCGACAAGAAGTCCCTGCCGTTCGATATCGGCAATGACATCTATGACGGTCTGGTTACAGATGCTATGAACTACTACTATCTGAACCGTTCCGGTATTGACCTGAGTGACCAGTATGTTTCTGACTCCAAGGGTCATTATTCCAACCATGACCATGATGCTGACAGAACTCTGGGACGTAAGGCAGGTCACAAGCCGGATACTGCTTACATCTCTGATGAATGGGTATATATCTACACATCCGAACAGACCTACAGCAAGTCTATCGACGTATCAGGCGGTTGGTACGATGCCGGCTAATATGGTAAGTA
>JAFUWP010000381.1 GCA_017483405.1 Oscillospiraceae bacterium
TAACGCCCTTGCCGGTGATAGTGCCTTTCTTTTCGCCGTTGAATGCAGTTGCATCATCCTTGTAATCCACAATGACATAATCCGGATTGTTAGTAGCATATACTTTCTTTGCTTTGCCTTCGTAGAGCTGTTCGCCTTTGATGATATTTTCCATTTCAAAAACCTCCAAAAAATAAATAGATTATAATTCTTCTGCCATTTTCTGCACTGCCGCGTCTTTCTTCTTCACGCCGTCAGCCATATCGGATTTCATCTGATGCAAATCCTCGGCCAGAACGGGGTCAGAAAGCGCAAGAATCTGCGCTGCTAAAATAGCGGCATTTGCTGCACCGTCAATTGCGACAGTGGCAACCGGAATTCCAGGGGGCATCTGCACCGTGGACAGCAATGCATCCATACCGTCAAGCGCATTGGACTTGACCGGAATGCCGATAACCGGCAGAATCGTATAGGATGCCAGCACACCGGCCAGATGTGCGGCTTTTCCGGCAGCGGCGATAATCACGCCGAACCCGTTTTCTTCTGCCTTTTTTGCAATCAGTGCAGCCGCTACGGGGGTGCGGTGAGCAGAAATTACATGTACCTCATAAGGAATGCCGAACGATTTCAGTTTTGTCAGAGCATTCTGCACAATCGGGAAATCGCTGTCACTGCCCATGATGACTGCTACTTTTTTTGACATAAAATGCCTCATTTCTCCGTGCATAATATAAAAATCATTTCATTACAGTACGGCACGGCTTTTTGACTGTAATATTTTTATTTATTCCTCAGCCGCAGAGCCAAGCTCCGAAGCTGTAAGAATCATCTGATTTTCTGCATTTTTCCGGAAATACAGATGAATCTGTATTTTTTCCTCCGGTGCAGAAGACGGATGACTAATCATCCGGAAGGTGAAATCATAAGCACCGCTTTCACGGCGCGAAAAGGCAAAATCGCCGATGCTGTCAAATTCCAGTTCCTGCAAACGGCTGTTTTTCACCAGTGTGCTGAAATATTCACTGGATGTGACTTCGCCAAGATTCCGGAAATTATTTTCCGTAAGCATCTCCATATAAGCCGGAACAATCTGATTGATACGGCGCAGGTCAGAGGCGGTCAGCTCAGAGAGATAAAACTGATTTGCAATTTTCCAGTTCAGTGTCAGCGTTTCCGCCACCGGACAGGAAAATTCCGCCCTCCGGAGCAGAGGAGGCTGTTCCGCCGTATCATAATCCAGAGATTCCGTCTCATTGCCGAGCGTCAGAATGTTATCCTCATAGCTGACGGATGTAAAACTTTCCCGAAATACAGGCTGATACTTCCTGTTATACACAATATACCGGCCGTCATCACTGATTTCTGCAAGATGCCAGCCGTTCGGGAGTGTTTCCATCGAACGGAATACAAACGGCAGAATGACATTTTCTTCATAATCAATTCCGCCAATCAGCACCTGATTTTCCAGCTTGCCCGAAACCAGCACCAGATTATCCGTCACATCGAGGATTTCGAGCCATTCCGGTTCTATCAGCACACTCTGGTCAGCATCCAGAAGGCCATAACTGCCGTTGACGCTCCGGAATGCCTGAAGCTCTCCGAATTTGCGCGAAACCGAATCCACACGGTTTTCACGGACACTGCTTTCTGTATTTTTAGTAACATCGAAATAAAATCTTGTCAGCACAACACAAAGCAGAATCACCACGATAAACAGCATGGAAATCAGGAATTTTGTCTGACTGTTCACCGGTCAGGACTCCTCCGCATCCGCCTGATGCCGTGCGCGATAGATTTCCTCATTTTCGCGCATCAGATAAATCGGCCGATGCTTCGATTCCATATAGGCTTTCGCCAGATACTGCGCCGAAATTCCCGTGCAGAACATCTGTAGTCCGCCAATCAGGAACAATGCGCACATCATACCCGTCTGTGCCTTCATGATGTCGCCCTGTACTGCCTGTACTATCCAGACTATCAGCAGAACGAAACCAATCAGACAGGCGATAATCCCCAGAATACAGGCAATCATCAGAGGCGCGGTCGAAAACGCGATAATGCCTTCCAGCGAATACCGGAACAAGCCCCAGAATGACCATGAAGTCGCACCGGCAGCGCGTTCCACATTCTCATACTCGATGTATTTTGTCTTAAACCCTACCCAGCTGAAAATGCCTTTGGAAAACCGGTTATATTCTTTCATATCCATGATGGCATCCACCATCTGACGGGACATGAACCGGAAATCCTGCGCACCGTCTACAATTTCGGTCTGCGAAATCTTGTTCATGATTTTATAAAACAATCTTGCAAATGCAGAACGGATTTTCGATTCTCCCTTACGGCTGACGCGCCTTGTTGTCGCGCAGTCATACTCGCCGTCTTTGACAAAATTATACATTTTCGGCAGAAATGCCGGCGGATGCTGTAAATCCGCATCCATTACGACAACATAATCGCCTTTTGCATTTTCCAGTCCGGCGAACATGCCGGCTTCTTTTCCGAAATTTCTCGAAAAAGAAATATATCTGACTCTTTCATCTTTGAGAGCCATTTCTCTGAGCAGAGTCAGTGTTTTATCACGAGAGCCGTCATCGATGAAAACCAGTTCAAATGTCAGTTCAGAATGTTCTTCTTTCATCTGGTTCATAATTTTCTGGATTTCTTCGTAAAACAGCGGGAGCACTTCTTCTTCGTTATAGCACGGAACAACAATGGAAATTAATTTCATTCGTCTGCCTCCTGACGTTATACTGTTTCCGGACA
>JAFUWP010000029.1 GCA_017483405.1 Oscillospiraceae bacterium
AAGTCTTTCAGCCATCCGCGACCGTTCCCGTGGAAATCACCGTTACTGAAACAACAGAAACTTCTACAGAAATTTCTCCTGATGCATAATTTCTGAAATTCCGTTCATACTAGCTCTGACAGAATGATTCTGTCAGAACAGGAGAATGATTATGAGCAAGAAAAAGAAAAGAAACTCTCAGACATCTGCACCCGAAAACACCGAACAGCAGAATACTGAAAGCTGACAAAACCGGAAAATCCCCCGCGCAGTCTGCACGGGGGATTTCCGTCACAAAAATATTGTAAGAGGAAAAAGAGTAGAAAAGAGAAAGCGTATTTAAGATTCATCCAGCAGAGTGAAACGCTTCTTTTCGCCGACAGTATCCATAAACATAGCCTTCGGCCGTGCCCAGACAGAACCATCTGCTTCACTCTTGTAGATGACTAATTCTTCAAGCGTTTCGCTGTGGGTTGCGATGTCTGTCACTGTATAGATACCGCCCTTGAAATGCTGATATTTCTGCCCTGCCTTGACTTCAACAGGAACTTCCACCGGAACAGGCTTCGGCTCAGGCTGGAGGTTGACAATATCATCATGCACGATAATCATGGAAGAATGCGGTTCAAGATGAATTCTTGCCTGACCGTTTTCGACTGTCACCGGCTTGCCGTTGAGTACATCCACCAATGCGCCGTAATGTGTGCCGAACTGCATATCATAAGGATTATCATCCAGATTCAGTGCGACATAAACGCTCTGGCCATCCAGTTCCTTCGCGAATAATAATTGTCTGTTCGTAATCTGATATCGGTTATAATTACCGGTTCTCAGTGCCGGATATGCTCTGTAAATTCTGCCGAGCTTGACAATATGCTGATAAAGTTCTGTATTCTCGTTTTTCATATCTTCGAGATTCAGACACGGTCTCATCGGGGAATCATCCCAGCCGTCACGCTTCGCGCCCTTGATGCCGTATTCACTTCCGTAGTAGATGGACGGAATACCAGGCATCGCATACATCAGAGTATAACAAGTATTCAGATAAGCCGGTGTTTCCAGCTTGCTTGCCAGACGGTCAACATCGTGATTATCCACAAAATTATATAATTTCAGATTTCTGTAGATACCGCCGTTTGCGCCGGACTGTCTGTTGATGGAATAATCAATCTCATAATAGTTCTTCGAGTTATGAGATGACCAGATTCCCTTGAAACATTCATAGTTCGTGACGGAATCCAGCATTTCAGGGTTAGCCCATCTGTTATAGTCGCCGTGGATGATTTCACCCATCAGCCAGAATTCCGGATTTTTACTCTTGCAGAATGTCCGGATTCTCTTGAAGAAATTGAAATCAATACAGTCAGCGGCATCAAAACGGATACCGTCAATCTTGAATTCATCCATCCAGTAGCCGACAGCATCCAGTAAATAATTGCAGACATCGGGATTCTGAAGATTTAACTTTACCAGATTATAGTGACCGTTCCATCCTTCATACCAGAAGGGGTCACCGCACGGAGACTGACCTCCGAAATTCAGATTCTGAAACCATCCGCAATACTGCGAATTCTGTCCCTTTTCCTGAATATCGGTAAACGCCCAGAACTTGCGTCCTACATGATTGAACACACCATCCAGAATGACATGAATCCCGTTTTTATGCAGTTCTTCGCAGATATTCTTGAACATTTCATTATCGCCAAGTCTGCGGTCAATCATTTTATAATCAATCGTATCATAGCCGTGTTCGACAGATTCAAAAATCGGGCTGAAATAAACCGCATCGACATTCATTTCCAGCAGATGCGGAATCCAGTCGAGGACTTTTTCGAGTCTGCGGACAGGCTCACCGCCTTCATTGAACTGCGGCGCACCGCAGAATCCTAACGGATAAATATGATAGATAATTGCATTCTCATACCAGCTCATGATAATATAACTCCCTTTTCTCGTGAATTTTTTGCAGATTTTATGCTTTATTTATTATTGATACTGCCCTCTATGAAATAGCTTGCCTCCATATCGGCA
>JAFUWP010000382.1 GCA_017483405.1 Oscillospiraceae bacterium
ATCTGTTATTTGCCGGACTGATGACAGTCCTCGCCGTGCCGATGCTGTTCATGTCCGCGATGCGACAGAATTCAGTCAATCTGGAAGATTTCGTCAGATACCGCACCGAAACCGGAATCACGGCGGTATCGGAATCGACAGTCAAGAGCATTCCGCATGAAAGCACACTGATGCTTGTGATAAACAAATCCGGAGAAACTGTCACTTCCGCGAAAATCATCGCGCTGGATGAGAAAGAATCCGAACTCGATGTCATCACGCTCAATCCCCGTCTGATGACGGCCGATGCAGATTATACAATGCTCAGAGATAAGCTCAATACAGAAGATTTCAGTCAGATAAAGACTTTGATGCAGGATATGTTCAGCACAGAACTGAATCATATCATCACGATACAGACGGATTTGATACTTTCTTCGGGCGCATCCGGAACGGTAACCTTTTCCGTCACACCGGAACAGCTTGCCTGTCTGGATTCCGGAATCTCTTATCAGGAATCGGGGAAATATCCCATACAGGAAGTATCAGAAATCATTCAGAAACTGGAGCAGTATCTTGTCAGTGAAGATTATGATAATAAAATCCTATCCGAAAACGAACTCGCCGTGATGCAGAATGAATTTCTGCTTGCCGTGATGTCCTGCGCCTTACAGCAGAATTCCGCGCCGGCCGAAATCAGACCCGTCCGCACAACTATGACAGAATCCGAAATCAGAAAGCTTTATGATACTGTCATCATTGCAGAATCCAGATATAAAAAATGCTTTCAGCAGAAAGAACACAGTCTGATGCTCCCGTCTGCCGATGACTGTACAAAACTCGATTCTGCCACACTGTACGCGCCGGATTCGGTTCTGAAATATCTCATCATACAGGCATTATATTACTGAAAGGGGCGGAGAGATGCGAAAATTCATTCATGTATTCCTGCCGGAAGTGCTCATGCTGGTGATAGCCTCACCGATGATGTTCAGCACCGGAAATGCATTGGCTTATCAGTTTGGGCTGTTCGGGATTTATCTTCTGTTCCTGATGCTGATGTGTGTTGTCAAAGCCTGTCTGTTCCGGAAACTTCTGGCGACAGAAACGACTTATACAAGACAGTGTAATTTCATCACCTGCCTGATTCTCATGATGAATATCGGGTGTTTTATGAATTTATATATTGTCGGATTCCGGACGGGGAATTTCAGCGCGATTCTGGAATATATCCTGAGTCTGCTGAAACCGCCTGTTCTGCTGGGGAGCATCTTCCTGATGCTGTATTATGCCCTGAAAGAATTCTATCAGAGGCAGAACTATCTGCTGATTTCGCTCGGCGTTATCCTGATGAATTTCATCACCGTCAGCGGACTGAATCCCTCGCGCTTTCCGACAGCGATTCTGGAATCTGCCGGAATCGCGCTGATGTTAGGAATCATGACGGTGATTCTGCCGTTTCATAACAAAGATGCGGATACTGTCCGCTACTGGTGCGGAAGGCTGGCGCATGGCAGAGCGATGTTATTTTTCGGCTATACGCTCCTGAATCTGCCTGTTTTCTTTCTGCTGAGAGGATGGTTCAGTGCGCATCTGTCGATGCGTGTCGCAGTTGTCGAACTCGATAAGTTATTATTCTTTTTCGGGTTTTACTGCCTGATGCTCTGGAATGACAAAACCAGAAAGAAACATACCGAACTTTATGTGAATTATTCCGAACTGGCTGTATTATTCCTCAGTCTGATGACCGGTTTGTTTCTGCTCGGCGAACACGGCACGATGATTGTCATGCTCCTGATGCTGATTCTGATGCTCTTTCTGCTCTACAGTACAGGCGCAGGCCTTGTGATGCTCGGCATATCAGGGGGAATCTACGGGATGTTATGGGTTCTGAATCAGTTCATCTCGAAGGATTTTCTCGACAGATTATTCAATCTGCAAAGCTACAGGCAGATTCGCGATGTAAATCAGGCGATTCTCGAAAGCAGTGCCGGCATGAGCACAAGTCCTTATGCTGTTGATATGGTCGGCACACTCTACACCAGAATCGAAGATTTTTCCTATCTGAATCTGATTTCGGTTTTCGGCAGATGGACGGCTGTCGCCCTGATTTTGTTATATCTGCTGATACCACTGATTTCCTGTATGTATCTGCATAACTACAAGCTGAAAAACCGCCGGAAAGTCAGCAGTTCACTGTTTACGCTTTCGGAAATGTCCTGTCTGTTATTATTTTCATCAGGGGCGGTGCATGTGATGTCCAATTTCGGATTGATTTTCTTTACCGGTGTGACACTGCCGTTCATCAGCAACGGCTTTATGAACATCATCGTGATGCTGATACTGCTGATTCCGGTGATTTACTGTCTGAGGGAGGCGAGTCTGCATGATGCTTAATCAGAAACAGGAATCGGAAATCCGATTCCGCAGGCCGAAAAATAAAATCTTCCTGATTGTCCTGAGCGTGATATTCTTGTTTATACTGGGAAGTACGCTGTTTTATGACAGAGTGTATGAAATCTTCACGGGTTCGCATCAGGAGGTACAGAGCGAAAAAATCCCGACAAAAAGCGGATTCGCTCTGAAATATAACGGCTATGACCTGACCGCTGCTGCACGGCAGAATCTGGCGAAGGAATTCGAGAGTTATAATATCAAGTATACGGATTATAACTTCTACGCGCAGAGAGGCGCACTGCTCGACAGTGCCGGAAATGTGATGTATTCTGTCGATACCCTTCCGGTAAAATATCAGACGTTTTACGAAGAAGGCAGAAACCGTGTTTGCAAGTACCTTTACGGCGATTTGCAGACGGCGCAGGGCATCGCTCCGCTGATGCGCGTGATTCCGAATATCAATCCGGATTCGCTGGCGGACAGTCTTCCGGATTTTCCGACCGGATATGACATTCAGCTGACGATAAATTCCGCACTCGAAGAACAAATTTATGACCTCTTAACGCTGAATTATATCAAAGGCGGATGCATCGTGCAGGATTTGCCGACCGGTAAGATTGAAGCCATGACCGCGACCAGCATCACCAGCGCGGAAAGCGAAAAAAGCGGTCTGACTCAGCTCGAAGCCTGTCTGAATACCGATTTTCTTTATGATATAATTCAGACACTCGAAAATCCCGAAGAACAGGACTTGACAAGAAAATTTTTCGATTATCAGGTGAAAAGTGCGGAATCCGAAATCACGGATACAGAATCCGGCGAAATCCGGAAAATCAAAAAATATTGTTTCACGACAGATTTTGATTTGATTCTGGAACGTCCCGATAATATGAAAGATACCGATGTTTCCGAAGTGAGTCCTCTGCATCTGAACAGCATCACGCAGAGATTATTTTCGGGAGAAGCCCGCGTTCCCGTGCTGATTGAAAATATCCTCGATGAAAACGGCAATCCGGTGAACCTTCTTCCGGAAACCGATGTTCCGGCATTTCCGGAGCTGACTTCGGAAAAAAATCTGAAAGCCTGTTATGAAGCTTATCATTCCGAGAATGATAAAAATTATCAGGTTTTTGTGATGAAGTATACCGGCGAAAAATATACGGATTTCAAGTACATCACGGGGGTGATGACTTCCGGAGACGGAAAGATTCAGAAAGCGTTCACGCTCTACAGCAAGGATGAAAAGATTCTGCATTTCATCGACAGCATGATTTATTTTATTGATAATGCCTATTCTGCGGAAGGAGGAAACCCGATTGAAACCGAAGGGGAATAAAGCTGTTTTTCTGGTGATGGTTCTGTATCTGTTTTTCATTCTGGGGTTTGCAGGATATGTATTCTGCATCAAATTTCCAGTAGTGTTATGGGATGACGGTCTTTTCCTGAATGTGAAATTCATCGAATCCGCGAGGGAGTTTCTGATTTCGACAGCCGCGTTATGGTTCGGCGCGCCCGTCCTGATTGCTGTCGCGAATACGGTATTTGTGGCGCATGTCAACAGGAAATATCTGGAATATGTCCGGAATGTCCGGCATATCTGCGGAAATGCGGAAACCTATTTTCAGGAGCATTATCCGGAACAGCAGGAGGCCATTGCCCAGACAACTTATTTTTCCGGCCGAATCGAGTTGTTACAGAAGGATGCCCGAAATCTCCGTCCGGAAAAGCTGACGGCTGTTTTCACGAATCTCCGTCAGTGTCAGAATCTCGAAAAGGAATTCCGTGAACTTGTCCGCCGGTGCGAGGTGATGAAAAATTCTCATAACGAACAGGATTTCGCCCGTCTTCTGCATGAAGATTTCCGGAATTATATGAATGAATCGGCCGTTCTGCTGAATCAGTATTATCCTGACAGATTGCAGAAAAAATTTGCCAAGCTGGAGCGTTATCTTCAAACTGTGGAAACTCAGCCGAAAACAGAACGGGTATTCAAAGAAAGCGGTTATCGTTCCGATACGGATTATCTGCTTGCAGAATTATATGCCCCTCTGGAAACGCTGGCGCAGGATTTATGCGTTATCGCGGAATATCTGACAGAATCTTATCCGAAAATCATACGAAACAACAGCACATCGGAACTCGAAATCACACCTCTGCCGGAGGAGATGTCCGGCCGTCTGCATGAAATATCGGCATTTCTGAAAAAAATCCCTGACAGCCGGACATTGCAGGAGCTTTTCGATTCCAAAGATAAGAAATTCCAGAAATATCGCGAAAAATTCCGGAACTATCAGGCGAATGTACCGGCATGGGACAGCTGTATCGGGTTATATTATCAGTATATCGCCGATATGGAACAGCTGATTCTGAAACAGCTGGTTGCGCATTACCGGATTGTGAAACATGCCTACAAGATGTATCTGCCGGAAGATTCTCCGTATCGGGAGACATTCGCGAAGGCCTATCAGGCATTGAAATCCGAAGCGGATGCAGGGGCATACAGATGGCATTTATATTATCTGCACATTTTCGCGGAAACGAAGCATCGGGGATGTGATGTGCCCCTGAGCGGTCAGGATGCGCAGAATTTACAGAGCCATCTGGATGCTGTCAGAACGTGTGCGGAAACTATCAATCAGACAATCAGAAAGGATGAGGAAACGGCATGAATATCGATCAGGATTTGAAAATCATCGAGAATGCTGTCACGGATTTCCGCCGTCATGATGAAGTCGATGCCTATCGCATTGTGTCACCGGCAGAACGATTGCTCCGGCAGAGCTGTGAACGCATGAAGAAAGTCGAAGAAGCAAAGGCCAGAACTTGCTATGATGCAGAACTTCTTCCGGAAATCAAAAAGTTTGTGAATGCTTTGCATCAGTATACGAAAGAGCAGGATTACAGCAAGCTCCGGACGGCGATGGAACAGGAACAGCGCGCACTGAAAGATTTCAATAAAAGTGTAGATTATCTGATTCGTGCAGGGCTGATGAATCAGCAGGAAGTCATCATCATACCGCAGAATCCGCAGAGTACCGGAACTCCGCCGGCGCGCCGGAAAAGCAGTGCATCGCCGTCACCATCGGCAACGCCTGCGCCCGTGCCTGTACCTGTTCCCGTGCCGGCATCACCGCCAGTACCGCAGGCATCACGGCCGGCGAAACGCCGTTCCGCACCGGCCGGAAAAACCCTCGCGGAGAAATATTTCTCCGATACCGGAAATCATACTTCCATGCTGAATAAAAACATCGAACTGATTATCAAAATCACGGCCGAAGAAACCGAAAATCACAGCATTGTCGTGCAGTATTACCTTGCGAATAAAAATGCCTTCCGCCGGAAGGAATCTTATAAAAATCTCTGGCACAGAATTCTGAAAAAAAACAAGATAATTTCCTATCAGCAAGCATTTCGGGTTCTGGACTGGAAACCTCTGTTTCTGGAAAAGAACATCACCGAGGAGATGATAAGCCTGTCCAGAAACATCTTCGGCGTTCCCAGAGAAGGAAATCTACAGGATGACGGCCTTCTGCTGAAACTGCATCAGGATAGTTTGCAGATTTCCTTCAAAACTTACGGCGAGAGGGCATCCAAATCGCTGAAATCGGAATTTTCCGGCCAGACTCAGCAGATGATTGAACTCCCTCTGAAAGACTTTATGGAAAAAAATGAAAAAAATACCTGTCATTATCAGGATACTGTCAGTTTTTATCATCAGTTCAATCACGTACAATCTGACTGGAATCAGAAAGAAGTGCTCGTGAATCTGAAAATTGATTTGAAACTGAAATAACCGGAAAGGATGAAATTTATTATGCTGAATAAATGCGTTTGTATTCACTGCCTGAAAGATGTTGTGAATCCGAGATTTCTGATTCCGGCACATTTCGAGGCACTCAGCGCGAATCATTTTGAATGCTCACCGGATATTATCGGACTGGACGGACAGAAAACTGACAGCATCATGAAGACAAAGCTCAATTATTACGGCATCGCGATTCCGGAGGATGAACCTGCCCGACTGAGCTGTGATGCATCGGAAAAGACTCTGCAATTAAAGAGCGGTCTGAAAGTCATCGTCAAGCCCGTGGAAACTCTCAAGGCCGAATATCCTGACAGCATTCCGGAAATCGAAAACGCGGCCACC
>JAFUWP010000030.1 GCA_017483405.1 Oscillospiraceae bacterium
AATTTCAGCTTCTGCTGATGGATTATAAAGCACATCATATCGGCTATCAGGATATTTCTGATAAATTAAAATTATAAGGGGAGAAATCATCATGACGACAGAAGAACAAGTACTCAACCGCTGGCGGCTCATTCTCGGCAAACAGTCCGATAAAGATTTGCATTTCAACGGCTCTGACAGAGAAATCAAAGGTCTGGAAGATATGGAAAATCTTCTCGAATACCTCTACGAACAGGCCTCCGGTGAGGATGTCCGTCAGGAAGGCGAAAGCACCGGCAGAAAAGGCGGCAATGGAAAATCTAAACTCAATGCCGCAAAATGGATTACCAAAGTCCGCGAACTCTTTCCAAAACAAACCGCCGAAGTCCTCGAAAAACAAGCCCTCGAAGAATTCCATATCACCGAACTGCTCACCGATAAAAAAGTGCTCGAACAGATTCAGCCTGATATGAATTTATTAAAAACCGTCCTGCAATTAAAGCATCTCATGAGCGGTGAAGTCCTCGAAACTGCTAAGATGATTGCTCAGAAAGTTGCTGACCAGCTCCGCGAAAAATTAGAGAACGACATCAAGCGTTCAATTCTGGGACGAATCGACCGGAATTCTTCCAGTCCGGTACATTCCGCACGAAATCTCGATATTAAAAAAACTATCCGCCGGAATCTCAAAAACTATGACCCCGAATCCGGTCAGCTGATTCTACAGGATATTTATTTCAATAACCGAGTTAAAAAATACAGTACATGGCGCGTGATTATCGCGATTGATGAAAGCGGTTCGATGCTCGGTTCAGTGATTTACAGTGCCGTCATGGCGCAGATTATCTCGAAACTGCCCTTTGCAGATGTCAAGCTCGTGATTTTCGATACCAGTATTGTAGACTTATCCGGACAGGCCGAAGACCCTGCCGAAATTCTCATGAGCGTTCAGCTCGGCGGAGGTACGGACATCGGCAGAGCACTGGCCTATTGTGAACAGCTTATCGAAACACCGGCCAAAACCTGCGTTCTGTGCGTGACTGACCTCTATGAAGGCGCACCGCAGAGATATTTGCTCAACACCAGCCGGAATATTATCGAATCCGGTGCAAAACTGAATTTCTTAACCGCTCTGGATGAAACTGCCAATCCGGCCTATGACCGTCAGCTCGGTCAGAAACTCGCCAATATGGGCGCATTTGTCGGCGCACTCACACCGGAACAGTTAGGGGATTATATCGGGAGGATTTTTTCATGAACTCTGATTTTGAAATCAAAGATAATATCTTAATCAAATATCACGGCAACGGCGGAGCAGTCATCATTCCGGACGGTGTGACAAGTATCGGAAATGAGGCATTTCTGAACTGCAAAAACATGACGGACGTGATGATTCCCGACAGTGTGACAAATATCGGAAGTATGGCATTTCATGGATGTGCAAGCCTGATGAATGTGATAATTCCGGATAGTGTGGAAAGTATCGGAAATTTTACATTTCGGAATTGTAAAGAATTGAAAAGCCTGTCATTGCCCTGCACACTGAAAGAAATCGGCGGTTGGCTTTGTGATTATTTTGCACAAGTATTCCTTCGTTTTCCAGATGGAAAAGCTTTTCGGGTTCATGGACGAATAGAGGAAAAACTAAATTTTATGATTCAAAAAGATTATTTCAAAAATATAGGGGATAAATATCTGTTTGTCGTGGAGTTGTATGCTTTTGGTTTCGATGATGATGGGCTTTTCCCGTATATGAAGAAAAACTTCATGAAGTTATTTCCGTTTATGCTGGAGGAAGAAACAATTCCGGCTCTGGAAAAAATTCTGAATTCCGGACAAGTCGTCACCAAAAGAACGATTGATAAACTGATTCAATATACAATTGCACATCAGAACCATCAGGCACAAATCCTGCTGACGGATTACAAATATCAGCATTTTGAATTCAAATCTATGAAGGAGAAACTTTATTTATGATAACTATGAACCCAGAAGATTTTGAAATCAAAGATACTGTTTTAATCAAATATCACGGCGACAGCGAAGAAGTTATCATTCCGGACGGCGTGACGGTTATCGGAAAGGATGCGTTTCGGGATTGTGAAAGTTTGATTCGTGTTATTATTCCGGAAAGCGTGACAGAGATTGCTGATAATGCCTTTCGGAGATGCCTGAACTTAACTGACATCTCCATTCCGGAAAGTGTAACAAGCATAGGAGATACTGCGTTTTTTGCCTGTATCAGCCTGAAAAGCATCACGATTCCGAAAAGTGTCAGAAGTATCGGGAAAGAAATTTTTGAAAACTGTAAAAATTTAGCCAGTGTCAGCCTTCAGGAAGGTCTTGTGACAATTAAAGAACTGGCATTTGCGCACTGTGAAAGACTGACGGATATTACAATTCCCAAAAGTGTCGAAACACTTGGCTATATTGCATTTTTAGGATGCCGTAATATGAAACGCGTCCCTATGACGCTTGTTGACGGCAAACTGTTCTATCAGCCGGAAGATACGAAAAATATTCCGGATTTCAAAATGAATGAAATCATTCTGGAAAGAAATTATTCTGTCAGAATAGATTCCGAAGTCAAGTATTATCTGATTTTTCAGATGTTCCTGCTGAATGTCGATTCCGAAGGCGTTTCTGACTATATCAAGAAGAATTTTCCGAAAATGTTCCGCTGGCTGATGGATAATCAGAATCTCGAAATCATTCAGAAAATTCTGGATTCCGGAAATTTCATCACAAAAAGAAATATTGATAAATTCATTCAGTATGCGATTGAGAATCAGAAACATGAAATTCAGATTCTGCTGACAGATTATAAATATCAGCATTTTGAATTCAAGCCGAAAAATCTGAAATTATAAGAGGTGTTATGCATGAGTACTTTCCCGCAGGCTCTTGCCGATGCTGATGAAAATTATTTTATCGGCATTTCCAACAAGGGTATCTACAAACGTGCCGGAAAAGATTTGGAAGATGCAGATATTTCTGTTGAGTATCAGGAGGATTCCGCTCAGGTGCATATCAGCGGTGAAACCTGTCTGATTAAAAATCCCCTCTGGGAAAGTTCCTGTTCCTGTCCGTCACGCAGTGTCTGCCGTCATCTGATTGCTTCTATGCTATGGCTGAAAGAACATTTTCAGTCAGATGATGCTGATGAAGATGCCGAAACAGAACCCGATTTTCCAGAAGAAGAATCCGTTCCGGCCGGTCTGCCTGATATGCTCCGGCAGGAATTGTCTCAGGTGACTGTTCCGCAGATGAAGAAAGCATTCGGCAGTCAGATGAAATCTCTGCTGCCGGAAGTCGGACAGGCAGTGCTGGAAGAAAGCAGTATCTTATCCGGAACACTTCCTGACGGGACAGCCGTCCGGTTATTGTATCCGTTACAGAATTCAACATGTGCCTGTCATAAAAAAGATTTGTGTCCGCATAAGGCACTTGTCATCCTCGCATGGCAGATGAAGGAAAATCTGATTTCTTTATCCGATTTCGAGACGCAGGCGAAAACGCTTTCCGATTCCGAAAGCATCACCATTCAGGAAAGCGCGGGAAGAAGTTATGCCCTTCTTTGTGATGTGCTCCGATGGGGTTTAGTCCGGATGCCTGAAAATATGGCTGACCATCTCGAAGCCTCCGCCGTGCAGAGTCATGCCCTCAGAATGGCCGATGCCGAAAAAATGCTCCGCGATTTAGGCAGTAAGCTTTCTGACTGTCGTGAACGCCGTGCTGTCTTTCATGCCGATAGTTTCATGAAAAAATTATGCGAATCCGCAGATTATCTCCATCAGTTGCAGAATCAGCCCGTTTCCGAAGAAATGCTCGGTCAGTTCCGCAGAAATTATGAATCCGTTAGTCAGGATTTAGCCATTCTTCCGATTGGTCAGCGAACTGTCAATAATTCCGAATATGCCGGAGAAATCTATTATTTTCTGAATCTGGATGAAACAGCAGAATCCAGATTCCTGACCTTTTCGGACATCCGGCCGGTATTCTACGAAACTTCCGGAAACTCTCACCGCCGTGATGTCACAATCCCGTGGAATGCCGGCGTTCCGATGAAATCACTCATGA
>JAFUWP010000383.1 GCA_017483405.1 Oscillospiraceae bacterium
CTAAAAAGACTGTCGCATCCTTTGCACCGTCTCTCAATGCTCTGCTCGAAGAAGCCGAACAGGCCGTTATCAGTGATGTAGAAGCTCCCGAAGAAACGCCCGTCAAGAATCCCGAAGATGATGTCTTCAAACTTCAGGAAGAATCTCCGGCCGAAGCCGATACCTTCCAGCCCGAAGAAGAAAAGATTCTCGATATTGATAGTTTCTCACAGTCCGGCGGTATGATGAATTTCAATACCGGCATCCGCGCAAGAGCCGCTGGTGCGCCCCCTCAGCCGCAGGGCAAGAAGAAGAAGAACGGCAGTGATTTCGACTGGGATGAGCTCATCGCCGAAAATAACGCCGCTAAGAAGAAAAAACGCAAGTAATCTGATTTATCCGAGGTGTGATAGAATGCCGGAAATGTTAAAGCTTAACGCACAGTCACTCAAAGAACATACCATGCAATTGCATGTCGGGGATAAAATTCTGCTGTCAGGCACGGTCTATACAGCCAGAGATGCCGCTCACAAACGGATTTCCGCTCTGCTCGATTCCGGCAGTCCTCTGCCGTTCCCGATTGAAAATGCAGTTATCTACTATGCAGGCCCTACCCCTGCGCCGCCGGACAAACCTGTCGGCGCGTGCGGGCCTACAACTTCCGGCAGAATGGACCCCTACGCTCCCAGACTTCTGGATTTAGGCCTTGCTGCGATGATTGGCAAGGGCGAACGCTCTCAGGCCGTTCAGGATGCCATTGTCCGCAATCATGCCGTGTATCTCTGCGCGGTCGGCGGTGCAGGCGCACTCGCCGCAAGATGCATCAAGGAACTGGAAGTCATCGCGTTTGAAGATTTGGGATGTGAATCCGTCAAACGCCTCCGGATTGAGGATTTCCCCCTCGTGGTCTGCAATGATGCCCACGGCGGTGACCTGTTCTCGCAGGGAAGGAAACTCTATGCCGGATAAATCCGCTCTGTCATGCATGACGGATGAAGAACTTGCCGTTCTCTCAAAAACATCCGTTGAGGCAGAAGCGGAACTCCTCAAACGCTATTTTCGCCTTGTCCGCTTTCATGCCGGACGATTTGCATCGACTTCCGCCGATGCCGATGACCTCATGCAGGAAGGGTTCATCACCCTTCTGCGCGCAATGAAACAGTTCGACAGCTCCCAGAATACCAAATTTTCTTCTTTTGCACAGGTCTGCATCATCAACAAGATGCGCTCCCTGATGCGCAGTCAGCAGAATGCTGACATCCCCGAAGAAGATTTAATCCGGAAACTCGAAGAAAAAGGCGAATTCATCGACAGCGAAACTCCCGAAACGATTCTCATCCGGAAAGAAAGCTACGAATCCTGCCGGATGCAGGTCATGGCCATGCTCTCCGATAAAGAATGGAACATTCTCCAATGCATTCTTCAGGGGCATTCCTACGCCGAAACTGCGGAAATTCTGCATACAAGCGCAAAATCCGTGGATAATGCCATGCAGAGAATCCGCCGGAAAATGCGAACAGTGCAGGATGACACTGATTAATTTCATGATTCGTCCCCTTATCAAAAGGGCCGATATATAAGGGCTTGTTGCGTAACTGCCGCAGTCCCGAACAAAACAACCTGAATCAAGAGAGGTAATTTATTATGTACGAAGACAAGACTTTAGTCTGCAAGGATTGCGGAAAAGAATTTACTTTCACTGCCGGCGAACAGGAATTCTATGCTGAAAAAGGCTTTGAACACGAACCCCAGAGATGCAGAGACTGCCGCAACGCCAGAAAAGGCGCGCCCAGAACTACAAGAGAACTGTTCACTGCTGTCTGTGCAGGATGCGGCGGCGAAGCAAAAGTTCCCTTCCAGCCCCGCGAAGACAGACCCGTTTATTGCAGTGACTGCTTCGCTAAGATGAAAAGTGAATAAGCTCAGAAAAGAGGTAATGTTATCATGACAATCACAAAAGATACCGTCATCGGCGATATTCTCGATACTGACGGCGGATGCGCTCCGTTCTTTCTCGAAATGGGTATGCATTGCTTAG
>JAFUWP010000384.1 GCA_017483405.1 Oscillospiraceae bacterium
ACACCGATAAATGCCGTAAAATTTACTTGTTCAGGATGTATAAAATCGCCGATAACATCCATGACGGTCACGGCATCCACTTCGGAACTGTCCCAGTCACTGGCAGAGTGTGCAGAATTGAACTTGTAGAGCGTGTTTTCATGCTTGACAATATCGCCGACAGTGTAATCGGCAGTATCATCGAAATCATCTGTTGAAACCATATCGGAAACCTTTTCGATTTCGTCAGAAATGGCACTCACATCGACAAAAGTGCCGATAATGTCATACTTCATGTCAACGGTTATTGTCTGTTCGTAGTAGATTTTAGAGCCGTCTACAGTGGTATCAACGGACAGTGTATAAACTCCTGCGGATTCTTCGTACCAGCCTTCTTCGGATGGATTTTCAGAGCCTTCCGGAGTAACTTCTGTATAAGAAATAGTGCCGTTATCAATAATGGCAACATTCGTTCCGGCAGGGCAGGTCTTTCCTGCGCCGTCAACAAATCGAGAATCTGTCGTGAATTCGTCTGTTACGTTGTAGACATAACCGGACATCGCCTTTGTGAGAACAGACGGCAGGTTGGCGAATGTGCTGTTTCCGCGTGGGACGTATGCGCCGTTAAGCTGTTTCAGCTTTGTTCCGATTCCGGTCATAAGGTCTGTTGCATCAGCATAAGATACAAAATTATTTTCAGGCATAATAAAAATCTCCTTTTAATCATTAGTCGGTTTTTCTTCTTGTGATGTGAGTTTGCCGAGAATTTGAGTCATACGTTCAAATCGTTTCATAGATTCACTGAAAACGTGTGCCCTAAAAGTTGAATTTGAAATAATGAACTTAAAATCGTCCTTTAATTGCTCGAAATCTTCGTCAGAAATTTGTTTCATAATAACACCTCTCAGTCAAGCAAGCTCAAAAGAGCGTTTTTCTGTTCGGCTGTCAGCGGAGAAACGATGTTCGTCAGGTCGATGCCGGTTTCTGCGTTGTTCGGATAGATACGCCCCTGCCAGTCAATGGCAAAAGCGTTGGAACGGTTATTAATACTTGTCCCGTTTCCGATAATAAAAGCAAATTTGCCGCTGGCATCTTCCTTGTTATACATCCCTTCCGCGTGTTGGTGATGTCCGCTTGCAAGCGTTCCCGCTCCTTCCGCATGTGCGAATACGTTAGAGGCGGTTGTTCGGTAGCCTTCTGCATGAGAATATATGCCGGATGCAGTTGTCTCACAGCCTTCTGCATGGGAGACATACCCGCTTGCTTTTGTGAAATTCCCTTCCGCGTGAGCGTTTGTGCCTGTGGCTTCTGCATGGCTTCCTTCTGCATGAGAACAATCCTCAGAGGCAACTGTGTAGTAACCTTCTGCGTGAGAATAACTGCCGGAAGCCGCTGTTTCATAGCCTTCTGCATGTGAAGTGTTTCCGGATGCAACTGTGGCATACCCTTCTGCATGTGAAGTGATACCTGATGCTTTTGTATTGCTGCCTTCTACGTGTGAAAAATCACCAGTAACTTCTGTGTTGTTGCCTTCCGCATGGGATGTTCTTCCGGATGCTTGCGCACAATAGCCTTCTGCGTGGGAATCAAATCCGCTCGCTTTGGTGAGTTCGCCTTCTGCATGAGCGTTCATGCCGGAACTTTCGGCATAATTGCCCTCTGCATGGGAATACAGGCCGGAAGCTTTTGTGGTGACTCCTTCCGCATGTGAACCTGTACCGGAAGCTGCGGTGTGATAACCTTCTGCGTGAGATGCCTCTGCGGATGCAAAAGACCACCGTCCCTCTGCGTGAGAATGAATACCAGATGCTGTTGTATGACTGCCTTCGGCATGGGAGTATC
>JAFUWP010000385.1 GCA_017483405.1 Oscillospiraceae bacterium
ATTGATACTGACAAGTATGATTTTATTTTCCTGACACTTACTGTTCCAAATGTAACAGGAGATAAGCTGGCAGATAAAATTTCCCAGATGCAGAAAGCATTTAACAGGCTGATTCATTATAAGCGATTTAAAAATGCTGTTGTCGGATATTTCCGCGCTCTGGAAGTTACCTATAATCATCATAAGAACTCAAAGTCGTATGATACATTTCATCCGCATTATCATAATATTCTGGTTGTCCGGAAGGATTATTTCAAATCTTCTAATTATATCCGGCGCAGTGAATGGCTCGCTATGTGGCAAATGGCTATGAATGATACTTCGATTACACAGGTTGATGTCAGAAAAATAATTCAGTCTATGGACAAAAAGAAAAGGGGAGTGGTCAGTTTTTCGACCGCGGTTGCCGAAGTTGCCAAATATACGGTGAAATCATCTGATTATCTCTTTAAAAATAATCCTGCCTTGACTGACAGGGTAGTTTCTGTATTGTCTTCTGCTCTGAAAGGTCGCCGTCTGGTCGCCTTCGGCGGTTTGTTTGCTGACATCAGAGAACTTCTGAATCTGGATGATGCTGAAAATGGTGATTTGATTCATGTGGAAACTGAAGAAGAAATCTCCAAAGATAAACTATTTCTTGTCCGCCGCTGGAATTGGCTGTCTGATACACATGTTTATAATATGTATGAAGAAGTTGTCGAATCTTATGCAGAACTGGAAGAAAGGCGAAAACGAAGGCTTGAAGCTTTGCAGAAATTCTATGCAGAATGCCGGAAGAAGGTGAAAGCCGCATGACAGAACGTGAAAATGAAAAACTTCTCGCGTATCTGCTGAATGAAATGATGCGTTTGGAAGATGATGTCATTGACCGCCGGAATGCTCTAATGCGCTATGAAAATTATATCACTTATCATTATGAGCTGGCAGAGGCACTCATCAGACAGAGAGCATTCCGGAAGTTTTCTCAGGATATTCTGAAACTTCTGAAATTGGAAATTGATACATCTGATAATGAATAAGATAAATATTTTTTGAAAGGTTGAGAATTATGAAAGAATATATTGTTAAGTATGTAGTTACAGATTCTGTAGCCGAAGAACTGAATCAGGCTTGTGAGATTCTGAAAAAGAAAGGGTACTGTTTCAGTGAGGAAAGTATGTTTGATTTAGCTATAAACTATTCTTTGTCGGTTGAAAAAGCCGTAAAGGAGTTTTGCAGATATGCTGAAAGAGTTTCTGCAAAAAATAACATGAATAGTTTTCCGGAACTTGATTTTATCATTTCAGAGGACGATTTGCCATTCTGATAGTAAAATTAAGCCAAACATGCACAAAATTTATATTTGGTGTATGTTTGTGTGAATTCTCCCTCTTGACATTTTTCTTCATTTGTGATAGAATAAAAAATAAAGTACGCTGTTCTAATCTATATTATTTTATTGCAAAAAAGGAGTTTGTTTATCATGGCACAGCAACATCACAATCGTGATATGGATATTGATGTCCCCGTTGAGGACGAATATGAAGAAGTGGAATCAGAATCCGCTATTTCCAGAATCGCACCTATCTTTTTAATCGCCGTTCTGATTATCGCAATCATCGCGGTATTGGGATTCGGTTTCGTAAACCTTGCGAAACGCAATCCGCGGAATAATACCAATTATATCCAGAACGAAATGCAGACAACCTCGACAACAGTTGCTACAACTACCGAAGAAGTTCTGAATCTGGTAACTACTGCCAAGCATACATCAACCAGCTTTTCAACAACTACTGCCGTTCTTGATGAATCTGATTTCTACGAAACAAAAAAATCAGAAAAATACCGCTATACTACTACGGCAACAAAATCAAGCGAATCCGAAACCGTCACTACTGCAACTACTGCCGATACCGACAGCGAATCCAGCCGGAAATATACCAATTATACAAATACTGAAAGAATCAGTACAGATACTGAAAAATCAACTGATACTACAGAACGCTCCGTATCCACTACGCAGAGATATATCGAAACAGTCGCAACTACCAGAAAAACAGAAACTGTTCCGATAGAAACACCAGCTCCGGAAACTGCTCCTCCGATTCCGGTCTATACAGAACCTGAAATCACCTATCCGCCGGAAACTGCTCCGCCGATTGTTATCACCAATCCGCCTGAACCCGAAATTCCGGAAACTGCTCCCCCACTTCCGGTTTATATTGAACCCGATGAGGAATTATAAGCATGATTTATACAGAACAAACTAAAAAAGCTATGAAATTATGCTTTGAAGCGCATAAGAATCAGGTTGATAAAAGCGGAATCCCTTATGTGTTCCATCCGTTTCACTTAGCCGAACAGATGCAGTCAGAAGAAACTGTCATCACTGCCCTTCTTCATGATGTCATCGAAGATACAGAGTATACACTCGAAGATTTACAGAATATGAACTTTCCTGAAACAGTCATTCATGCCGTTTCCCTGCTGACCCATCCGAAAACCGGATTCGATTATACAGAATATATCCTGAAAATCAAATCAAATCCGGTTGCAAAGGCCGTCAAGCTTGCCGATTTGCATCATAACAGTGATTTATCAAGATTGGATAAGATAGATGAAAAAGCTATCAAACGATTTGAGAAATATCAGAATGCTATCCGGCTGTTAGAAGAATAATTAAAAAACAGCCTCTTAAAAAGAGTGCTGTTTTTATTTATTTTGACGAAAATCAAAGTGTTTCCCTATCGGAGTGATTCAGCATAATGCA
>JAFUWP010000031.1 GCA_017483405.1 Oscillospiraceae bacterium
ACACATTCATCGAAGGCCATCGCGATGGTAGATGCCAGATTCGACTGAATCTGCATACTGACTTCGGGTGAGATGAATAATCTTGACCCGTCCAGATGCGACTGGAAATAAACTCCTTCTTCCTTAATCTTACGCAGTTTAGCGAGAGAAAATACCTGAAATCCGCCGCTGTCGGTGAGGATAGGGCGTTTCCAGTTCATGAACTTGTGGAGTCCGCCCATCTGATGAATGACTTTATCACTGGGTCTTAAATGCAGATGATAGGTGTTGCATAATTCGACCTGACATTTCAGTTCGGCGAGTTCCGGAGAGGACACACCGCCCTTGATGGCGGCTGATGTGCCGACATTCATGAAGCACGGAGTCTGAAACGTGCCGTGTACGGTTGTCACCTGTCCGCGTCTTGCCTTGTTTTCGGTTTTGATTAACTGATAAATTCCCATAATATAACAATCTCCTGTTTTGATAATGATATTTTCCGTATAGCATATTTTTTCAAAAAAGTAAAGTCTGCGGACAACATTTTCAAAAAAATCAAAAAGCCGATACTGACTTTCTGATTTTTGCTGTTTATGATTTTGTGACTTCGTAATCCTCACCGCTGACGGCATGTTGTAAGGCATCAATCAAACCGGCCGTGCGCCACTGGAAATGAGTTCTGTCATATTCCTCGCCGTTATCCCAGAAGAAACACGGAATACCGGCTTCAAAGCATCGTTTTGTGAGCATCTCGCAGAAATAGACACGGCTGGCGGTATCGGCAGATTTCATCGTTCCGTATTCGCCGATGATAACCGGAATATTGTTATCAATAAAAGTTTCTTTGAGCTTTCTGACATTCGCCTCCATGACGCGGACTTCTCCGGCCGAACCCCAGACTTTCTGCTGGTCGCTCACGCAGAACTGCCACGGCGTATAGTAATGGACAGAGACAATCAGTCTGTTTTGTTCGGTATCTTCGGGAAGTTGGAATAAGCTGTTGCAGGTCTGCTCGACATCCGTCCAGTAGCCGGCGATTAACAGATTTCTGTCCGGATTGGATTTTCTGACCGTCTTGACAAATAACTGATTCAGGTTATTTAATATCTCATAGGCTCTTGGCTGTGCCATGTTATCGAAGCCGACTTCGTTCATGGATTCAAAAATTAACTTATCGGGATAATCGGAAAAGCTTTCCGCAATCTGCGCCCAGAGGATGGTATATTTCTCGGCCGTCCCCTGATAGTCGGATGATGCGTTCCTTATCCATGCGCCGAACTGCGGGTCACCTCCGCCGTCATGATGGACATTCAGGAGCACATACATATCTTGTGCGATGGCATAATCGACAACTTCGTGAACTCTTGCGAGCCAGTCCGGATTAATCTGATAATCGGGCGCATCGCCGAGATGGTCGCGCCATGTGACGGGAATCCTGACCGCGTTGATGCCGTCCGCTTTGAGATGCTTGAATAATTCCGGTGTTGTCATGACATTGCCCCAGAGGGTTTCATCGACCTGTTGACCATCCGCCGGATGTTCGTTGACTTTGCCGTCACCATCGCGGTCAGCGGCGCAGACATCGAGCGTGTCGCCGAGATTCCAGCCGATTTTCATGGTATAGACGGCATCAAGAGCCGATTCCTTTGTTCCTGACTGGATTTCGGAACTGACAGATATAGTTTCCGCCGTTCCGGAATCAGAATTCTGACTGGATGATGCACATCCGGAAAGGCTTATCAGCATCATGCAGGATAATAAAATACTTAATTTTTTCAGCATAGAAACATCACTCTCCTGATGAAAATTATAGCAGATTTTTATGAATTTGTCAATATTAAATAAAAAAATATCATAAACTTTGTGCAGAATTTCACCATAAAAAGCAGACTGCCAATCCGTATATAAGACAGAAACCATTCAAAACAAGTAAATTCTTAAGGAGGAATTTTATCATGAAAAAATATTACAAATTATTTGCCTTTGCCTCAGCACTGACGATGCTGTTCTATGCCGGATGCGGTGCATCTATGGAAACCAACGAGATGACTGCGGATTATGTTGCCGAAGCCCCTGCCGTTGCCGAAGCCGATGCGCCTGCTGATGCCGGCGCGGAGAAAGCCGGAACAGTTTCCGCCGCCGCAGATGATGCCGCCGGCGATGCTGTCGATAATGCAGTCGGCTATGAAGAATATGTCGACATCGCTGTCGAAGCGGATGGCATCGGCGGTGCGGATGATGTCGGAAGTTCTCCGGAATTCTCTCCGGAACTCTCCTTCGCAGAAGCCAAGGATGCATTTTCCTCTCTGGAAGGCGCAGAAATCGCCCCTGCCGAAGCCCCTGCTCCGGATGATGATGTCATCATCGAACCTGAACCCGTTCCCACACCGGACAGGCTTTCGGCTGTCGGGATGCTGACTGCCGGTCAGTGGAATGACCACGAAAACTGGGGATTCTTCTCGAATCTGGTGAATACAGGGCTTGTGCAGTTTCCGAGTTTCGGCATCGACCCGACTCAGCGAATCGCGGTCACTGTTACCAATACCAACGGCACACCCCTGCCGAATGTCGATGTGATGCTCAATAACGAAACGGAAACTATCTGGAAAGCCGTTACCGATAAAAACGGCAATGCATACGTTTTCGAGATGAACGGCAGAACCGGCGCGAATCTGACCGTCTCGAAGGGTGATGCCTCCGAAACGATTGAGATTCAAGGGGCATCCGTAGACGAACAGGGCAACGCGCTGACGGATACAAGAGCCTATACCATCCGGCTCGATACGGATGTGACCGTATATCATGATACGCAGATTATGTTTATTGTCGATACGACAGGTTCTATGGGAGATGAAATGCTGTATCTGCAAAGTGATTTCAGCGCGATTGCCGAAGAAGCCGGAGACGAAAATACAACCTATTCCGTGAATTTCTATAAAGATGAAGGTGATGAATATGTCACGAACTGTTCGGGATTTACAGGAGATGTCACGGCCATTAAGAGTAAGCTCAACAGCGAATACGCATCCGGCGGAGGCGATGAGCCGGAGGCCGTCTATGAAGTTCTGAAAGAAACCGTATTCTCCTCCGATTGGAAAGATGAATCCGTCAAGATTGCATTTTTAATCTACGATGCGCCCCCTCATGATGATAAAGAATTTGAAGCCATCATTTCCGAAGCCTCCGCGAAGGGGATTCATATCGTTCCGGTGGTATCTTCCAACGGTTCGAGAGAAACGGAACTGTTCGGCAGAGCACTGGCAATCTGCACGAACGGCGAATATGTCTTCTTAACGGATGATTCCGGCATCGGCGGTTCGCATCTTGAGCCGATTATCGGGGATTATACAGTTGAGCCATTGCATGATATTATTGTCAGAATCATCGAGGAATACAAGCAGTCATGAGGAAAACAGGCCTGCGCCGAGCCGGAATCTGTTTGCTTTCCGTTCTGTTTGTGATGAGTCTGTTTCTGCTGATATATCGCTGTTATGATTTCTACAGAAAGAAAAACTGGCATATTGCCGAAGCAGAAATCACCTTCATCGGGAGATTAGGGCAGTCCTCCGCGGTGGATGTCTGGGGAACGTATACGGATGATGAAAACATTCTTCATGAAGATGTGCTGTTATACCGCGACTGGATGCCTCTGAATCAAATCCGACAGCATTCCGGCGAAACCATCCGGATTCTTTATGATGCGCCGGACGGAAGAATTCTGGGATATGAAAAAATAATTTCAGAATTATTTCATTCCGCGGTGCTGACCGGAAGTCTGCTGATTTTAAGAATGCTTTCTTATCTGCATCAAAAAGAAAATGCCCCGTAACAGGGGCATTTTTTTGTTAATTCTGAAAATTTTTCCTCAGCAGATTCAGCTTTCTGCTAAAGCTTTCACAAGCGGTCTGTTCATCGGCATTTGTCATCAGCAGGGTGATGCATTCGCGCGTGACCGATGCCATGCAGATTTCAATCAGAATCTTAAGTTCTTCGACATTGTCGAGCCGGAGTTTCTCCAGATTGATGAGCGCGAGCGCATCCAGCAGAACCGGATACTTATCCACGGAAAAATCATGGTCGCGCCATAGTTTCTCATAGAAATCGGCATTGCAGAACAGATGCTGTCGATATGTTTTCGGTTCTTTGTAACAGAGCATTCTGACAACAAAGCGATAGCTTTCTTCGAGAGCGGTAAACCAGTCGCCGTCATTTTCCTTGAGGGACTGCATCACTTTTTCCAGAACGCTTTTATTATAGGACGAAAGCAGATAAATCATAATATCTTCTTTATTGACAAAATACTGATAAAAGCTCCCTCTGGAGATACCGCATCCGCGGACGACATTATAGATAGAGAATTCTTCAAAAGGTGCGCGTGTGATTTCGGCTTTGATAGCTTCAATGATATGCTGCTGCTTGACGGGAGTGAGTCGGAAAAAGACTTCTGTAGGCATGAAAGACACTTCCTTTCTTTAGTGATTTTCGATAGCTGTCATAATATTATTATAACATGAATAATGTGAAAATTCAAAGAATAATTTGTGAAAGAATTGTGAATTTTTGCTTTTTTCGAGAAAAATAAACAGATTTTTGTCCGGAATTTATATTTTTTTGCCTAATGCCGGAAGATAGTCTATCACGGGCAGATTGTTCCGCCGTGCCAGCTCATAGCAGAGTTCCTGACCGGTACGGTAATCGAGCCGGTGAGGCTGATGGGCATCGCATCCGATGATGGCTTTGCATCCGGTTTCGCCGGCGAGTTTCAGAAAATGTTCATTCGTATAATGCCGGTGCTCGACCACGCCGAGCAGATTGATTTCTACAGGCTGGTCATGTTCTTTGAGATATTCGCACAGTCTCCGGTAATGTTTATCATAAATTTCGCGCGAGCCGGAAAAGCCGACCAAATCCGGATGCGCAAGATAAGCATATCTGCCTGTTTCCATGCCTTCTATGACGGAATCGACATAATCTTCGAGAATTTTTTCATTATCGAAAACCCGTCCGGTATAGAAACTCGGCTCACGGGTCAGAAAATGCTGACCCAGAATGTGATAATCTACCGGATAATCGGCAAGCAGTTTATCCTGTTCGGGAAGGAGTTCCGGAATATATTCCGATTCAAACCCGATATAGACAGTAATGTCTTTCTTGTATTCCTCACGGAGATTTGTCAGGCTGGTGAAGTAGTCATCGAGTTCGGAAGGATGCATTCTCGTGCCGGAGACGAATCCATCCGGATAGACCCACGGACAGTGGTCAGCAAAGCCGAGCACCTTCATGCCGTTGCGGATGGCATTTTCGACATAAGCTCTGTCCTCGCCTTCTGCGTGACCGCATCTTTTTGTATGTGTGTGATAATTTGCAAGCATGGTGATTCAAGTCCTTTCTGAGATAAGCTTATTTCTATTATACTATATACTGGAAATTTTGTCAAATCCCGATAAAAAAAGCTCCCGATGGTTTCGGGAGCTTTCCGGATGAATTACTTCACGGGGAAGGAAGTCACAAGCTGAACGATATATTTCATAATATTCAGGGCATCGCCGGAATCAATATGGCTGTCTTCATTGACATCGGCATTCAATTCGCCCTGCTTGGTGAGAAATTCCTTGCCGAGGATTGCTTTGTTCAGGGAGATGACATCCAGAATGTTGATACTTCCGTCTTCATTGACATCGCCGTAACTGGGAGTGAGGACGGTTTCTGATTCGGTGGTGATTTCTTCTGTTGTGGGTTCTTCTGTTGCAGGTTCTTCCGTTACGGGTTCAGTGATAAGTTCTGTTTCCGATTCGGTTTCGGGTTCAGGGGTTTCGGCCACGGCCGGAGTCAGAATCCACTGCTGACCGACTCCGCCCCAGTAATTCCACTGGCAGATATTTGCACCTGCATCCTGACTGATGCCATATACATCCAGAGAAGATGTACTTCCGGAAACGGCCGTCAGAATCGAAACAGAACCGTCATTATTGGTATACAGATTGAATTTCTGAGAAGTATCACCAGTCAAATCGGCAAGATAGACATCTTTTCCGTCTTCTGCGCTGGCATCCTGTACGGTCAGGGCTTTTCCGTCCTGATTCAGAATCTGATAATAGCCATCGCCTGTTGATTTCACATTCCAGATATATTCCTGATGATTCTGATAAGCACTGCCGTTTGCATCGGAGGAGAGCCATAAACCGCTGTTCACGCTCTTGATGACATAATCAGCATCGTTAATTTCCGGATAAACGGGAGTGATATACCACAGCTGACAGTCACCGCCCCAGTATTCCCACTGATTGATATTTCCGCCGTTTTCCTCGCTCCAAGCGTAGACATCCAGACCGGCTTTATCGGCGGAAGATTTCGACACGATGCCGTAGAAACCTCTGTTCTGAATCAGTTTGAACTGCTGATTATCCGCGCCGGTATAAGCAGCAATCTGGATATTCAGGCCGTTATCAGCAGTTGAGCCGTCTACGGTGATGGCTTTGCTTTCATCGGTCATGGAAACAATCTTGCAATAGCCGTTTTCGGTGGCGATGATTCTCCATTCCTGCTGACTTCCGCCGGTGAGATTCCACTGCTGAATGTTTGTGCCGTCAGCGGATTCCGCGCCGGTCAGGTCGAGCGACTTGCCGTTGAATTTGTTCGTGATGTAGTAAGACACACCGCTTAATAAATCCGTATCGCCGATTTTGACAGTAGTATTATTTTCAGCATTTTCATCAGCCTGATAAACCATTTTTCCCGAACCTGTACGGTTGACTAAATCTTTTGTAATATCATAAGCTTCTTTCTTACTGCCCCAGATACAGATATTGATTCCGGTTGCCGTGAACGTCATCTTTGTGACAGGAGTATCCGATTCATCATTCTGCACGATGAACGCGCCCTTATAGGTCACACCGCCCCATGTAAAGCTCATATAAGGTGTGCCGTCCGTCATCTGCCAAGTCGCGGTAATATCGCCGGTAACAGTACCATCCGCATTGAGGGTGATATTAATCGGCTTTTCGACATCGGCGGATTTTTCGTTGACGAACTTCTGATTCGGATTGTGCCAGATAAGTTCATAATCACCAACGACAGCATCAAGAGAATGTCCTTTTTTGGAGAGCGTTTCGCCGGAATATTCATACGCAGTCGCCGTAATCCAGCCGTCTTCGTTCACGATAAGCTGATGGGTGCGGACTTCATGAAAGCCATAATCATCATCGAACTTGTTGTGATAGATAACAAATAATTTTCCGTCATCATCCAGCAACGCGGAATTATGGCCTTGTGCCGTATTCGGGCGGTCGTTGCATGACCACTGATAATTGCTCATGAGACGTTCGCCGGTGTTTCCGGCAGTATTGGCATCGCCGGTAGATGTCTCATAAAATGCATTGTTGCCGTTCTGGTCGAGATAAGGCCCTTCGGGATTCTTGCTCCGGAAGACACGCATATTATAACCGCCCTTATTATTGAAATATCCGTAGGATAAAAATAAATAATAATAGCCGTCATTACTGCCAGCAGGATTCATATACTCGATATAAGGCCCTTCGCCGGATGCCCAGTGTCCGCCGGCGATTTTCTTTCCGAGATAGGCATCAGATTTATTTGTTCCGGAATCTACAGTCGCATAAGTGACAGTATAATCACGCAGACCGGTATTTTCATCCAAATCGAGCATGTAGATTCCGCCGAACCATGAGCCGTATACCATCTTGAGATTACCGGCTTCATCGTAGAACGTACACGGGTCGATGGCATTTGTACCGTATTCGGCATTCCATCTGCCGGCCGATGTCAGATAACGGCTCAAATCGGGATTGCTTCCGAGGACTTTTTCGACATCGGTATTCTTGTAGCTGTTAGCAGAATTCGCCGGATTTGTCTCGAATCCGGAATATACAATAGTATCCACATAAGTATA
>JAFUWP010000386.1 GCA_017483405.1 Oscillospiraceae bacterium
ATAAGCTTCTGCTTCGCGGATTGCCTTCAGGCACTGATTCTGGTCAGCACCCATTGCGATATGTGCTACATAAACATAGCCATAGCTCATAGCGATACCAGCGAGGTCTTTCTTCTTGACTACTTTACCAGCAGCAGCGAACTGTGCGATTGCACCAGTAGGTGTGGACTTGGATGCCTGTCCGCCTGTATTGGAATAAACTTCGGTATCGAATACCATGATATTGACATTCTTACCGGATGCGATAACATGGTCAAGACCGCCGAAACCAATATCATAAGCCCAGCCGTCACCGCCGAAAATCCACTGAGACTTCTTGCGGAGGAAGTCCTTTTCTGCCAGAATTGCCTTAGCATCTTCGCAGTCGCATTTTTCCAGAACAGCGATTAATTCTTCTGCTGCCGGTGTGTTGGCTGCGCCGTCATTCTTAGTTTCGAGGAACTTGGCAATTGCATTCTTGACTTCTTCTTTCTTAGCCTTTTCAGCAAGAGCTTCTACCTTAGCGATAACACGGTTTCTCAGTGTATCCTGACCGAGGAACATACCGTAACCGAATTCAGCATTATCTTCAAACAGGGAGTTGCTCCATGCAGGGCCGTAACCCTTCTTGTTAACGGTGTAAGGCGTGGACGGTGCGGAGTTGCCCCAGATGGAAGAACAGCCTGTTGCATTGGCAATATACATTCTGTCGCCGAACAGCTGAGTGATAAGCTTTGCATAAGGTGTTTCGCCGCAGCCTGCACATGCGCCGGAGAATTCGAGCAGCGGCTGCTTGAACTGAGAACCCTTGACAGTAGCTTCTGTAAACTTAGCAGTTACTTCCGGCTTGATGTCCTTAGTTGTACCGAAGTCGAATGCTGCCTGCTGGTCAAGCTGAGATTCCAGAGGCTTCATCACGAGGGTTTCAGCCTTCTTGTTAGCCGGACAGATGTTTGCGCAGACACCGCAGCCGGTGCAGTCCAGAACAGATACTGTCATACCGAATTTGAGGTCGCCGATAGCCGGTTTCATAGCGGCAAGCTTCATGGATGCCGGAGCTTCAGCAGCTTCTTCAGGAGTCAGAGTTACCGGACGCAGAACTGCATGAGGACATACATAAGCGCACTGGTTGCACTGAATGCATGTATCAGGATTCCATGTCGGAACTGTTACGGCAATACCGCGCTTTTCAAATGCGGAAGAACCGGAAGGAGATGTACCGTCAGCCAGCTTCACGAATGTAGAAACAGGCAGTTTGTCACCCTGCTGTGCGTTGCACGGAATCTGTACGTTATTAACGAAATCTTCGAGGGCCTTGTTTGCACAGGATACCTTCGGCATACCCATAGGAGTATCTTCGGCATTCTTCCATGCATCGGGAACATTGATTTCTACAATGCCCTTGTAACCAGCATCGATAGCGTTCCAGTTCTTTTCAACAACATCCTGACCCTTCTTAGCGTAGGACATTTCAGCAGCGGCCTTCATGTAGCCGAGAGCATCTTCAAAAGGAATGACGTTTGCAAGCTTGAAGAATGCAGACTGGAGGATTGTATTGATTCTTGTGCCCATGCCGGTTTCCTTACCGAGCTTTACGCCGTCTACAGTGTAGAATTTTACGTTATTCTGAGCGATGTATCTCTTAACCTGTCCAGGAAGATGCTTTTCAAGGCCTTCTGCATCCCAGATAGTATTCAGCAGGAATGTGCCGCCTGGCTTGATGTCGGATACCATATCATATTTATCAATATAGCTCTGATTATGACATGCTACGAAATCGGCCTTGTTAATCAGATAAGTAGATTTAATCGGAGTTTTGCCGAATCTCAGGTGAGATACAGTAACACCGCCGGACTTCTTGGAGTCATAAGCGAAATATGCCTGTGCATACATGTCTGTATGGTCGCCGATAATCTTGATGGAGTTCTTGTTTGCACCAACAGTACCGTCAGAACCGAGTCCCCAGAACTTGCAGGAGATTGTTCCGGCAGGTGCAGTATCAGGAGAGAAGCTGTCATCAAGAGACAGGTTAGTTACATCATCCACGATACCCAGAGTAAATCTCTTCTTTTCAGTATTCTTGAATACTGCGATAATCTGGTTCGGAGTGGTGTCCTTAGAGCCAAGACCATAACGGCCGGAATAAATCTTGACATCATGGAATTTGCTGTCATTCAGAGCGGCAACAACATCCAGATACAGAGGTTCACCCAGAGAACCAGGTTCTTTTGTTCTGTCGAGTACAGAAATCTGCTTAACAGTATCCGGAATGACTTCAATCAGCTTTTCCGCTACGAACGGTCTGTAAAGTCTGACACGAACCATACCATACTTGCCGCCGTTTGCGTTCAGATAGTCGATGGTTTCTTCTACAGTATCCATCACAGAACCCATAGCGATGATGATATGTTCAGCATCCGGTGCGCCGTAGTAGTTGAACAGCTTGTAGTTTGTGCCAATCTTAGCATTGACCTTTTCCATATATTTCTCGACAACTGCCGGCAGAGCATCATAATATTTATTACATGCTTCACGAGCCTGGAAGAAAATATCAGGATTCTGTGCAGAACCTCTCTGAACAGGATGGTTCGGGTTCAGAGCATCATCACGGAATGCCTTTGCTGCATCCCAGTTCATCATTTCAGCTAAATCAGCATCGTCCCATACTTCAATCTTCTGGATTTCGTGAGAAGTTCTGAAACCATCGAAGAAATGCAGGAACGGTACACGGCCTTCGATTGTGGAAAGATGAGCCACAGCACCTAAATCCATAACTTCCTGCGGATTGGAAGAACACAGCATTGCATAGCCGGTCTGACGACAGGCATAAATATCAGAATGGTCGCCGAAAATGTTCAGTGCATGAGAAGATACGCATCTTGCAGATACATGAATAACATTCGGGAGCAGTTCGCCTGCGATTTTGTACATGTTCGGAATCATCAGCAGTAAGCCCTGAGATGCAGTGTAAGTCGTTGTTAACGCACCTGCGGAAAGAGAGCCGTGTACAGTACCGGCTGCACCGGCTTCGGACTGCATTTCTACTACGGTAACAGGGTCGCCGAACAGGTTCTTCTTATCCTTTGCAGACCACTGGTCAGTGACTTCTGCCATAACGGAAGAAGGTGTAATCGGATAGATAGCAGATAAATCCGTGAACGGATAGGATGCCCATGCGGCGGCGTTGTTGCCGTCCATGGTTTTCATTTTTCTTGCCATGGATGAAAATCCTCCTTGAAATAATAATAAAATAATAAAAATAAATCTGTTTGACAGTCAAACAACTTTTACATTTCTATTTTATCACATAAATTGAATTTTGTAAATAGTCTATTTGTGCAAAATATCTCAAATTTTTTGAACAAATTGCACAATTTCCCTAACACAAGGGGGAATTATCCACGCTGTCAATTGGCATTCTCACCATAATCATTTCAAGGCATTTAGCTAGGATGTACAAAAATTATGTTTTTCTTCTGGTTTTTTGCAAATTTCTATTGACGAAACTGCATTTTTGGGGTATAATAATAACAGTGTTAAATACGGATTTAAGTTGACGTATGATTAACACTCGTTTTGTTGTCTCCTTTCTTTTGTTCTACACAAAAACTTTATTTTATCTGAATTTTATTTCCGGCAGAGCCTCGCGCTCTGCCATTTTTCTTTTTTCACGGGAAATGTCATATCCGTTCCGGAAATCCGTCTTATGAGATAAAGGGGGGATTCGCTTATGGACGATGCTCAGATTATAGAATTATATTTCCGCCGAAATCAGGATGCTGTCAGAGAAACCGAAAAAGAATACGGTGCGTACTGCTTCAGTATCGCGGATAATATTCTGCATAATCAGCAGGATGATGAAGAATGCATCAGCGATACATGGCTCAGGGCTTGGAATTCGATTCCGCCTCAGAAACCGGCCAGACTCAAATTATTTCTGGGGAAAATCACCCGAAATCTCGCATTCGACAGGTATCGGCAGAAAACTGCCGGAAAACGCGGAAACGGCGAATTTACTGCTGTACTGGACGAACTCGCCGAATGTGTCGCTTCGCCCGATGATGTCGAGAAAAGTTTCGATGCCAGAATACTCCGGCAAAGGCTCAATGACTTTCTCAAATCTCTGCCCCAGCGCGAACGGCAGATTTTCCTGAAACGATACTTCTATGCCGAATCCGTCAAGAATATCGCCGAGGAATTTCAGATTTCAGCGAATTACTGTACTGTCATTCTGAAACGTGTACGCAAAAAATTACAAGCATATCTGGAACAGGAGGGTTTTCTATGAAAAAAGAAGATTTATTCAAGGCGATTGGTGATGTGGATGATGCCTTTTTAGATGAAAACGTCACCGAAATTAAACATGATACCAGATGGATAACTGCTGTCCTCAGCATCGCCGCATGTGCCGCGCTCACCGCCGGACTGATTCACTTCGTTCCGAAACCTGCCAGACAGCCTCAGGAAGAAATCAAAGTCGCAAGTTCGGAAACAACAGTGACAACAGTTGCCGAAACCGTCACAGACGTATCTGCCGACTGGACGGATGAAACAATAGCAAGTGAAGATTATCGGATTTATGTTAATTATAAGGAATCTGATATTATAACAAAAGAGGATTTAAAAAGACCAAAAACAATAAAAGAAATCATGGCAAAAACATCCGTACCATACATTGAAATCTGCATAGACGAAAAAAACGGCTATATCTCAATGCTGACCGCAGAGGATTCTAACAGTCTGCCGAAAGTTGGCGTACTTACCAGAACCGAAACCGGATATGACTGTCAGATAAACGGCGAACAGTTCTTTTTGCAGGATATTTCAGGATTTGAGCTGATATTCCGTTCTGACAAGTCTATTTATGAGGGTATAACTTATGAAGGCAGATTGCTGGAACCGAGAAACAATGCAGACCATCTGTTTCAGAAAATCAAAGACGAGGAAGCAGAATCTGTTTCAATTGATACGCCGAATGGTTCAGTAATACTCGGCAGTGAAGCGGTTTCCGAATTTATGGAAATTTTCAGGAATATCGGCACTTACTGTAAAAGCCTAGCGCACCAGTCGGGAGAATATCAGTTTACAGTCACATTAAAGGACGGCACAGTTTATGAAATCGAACCAACACAGAGTTTTCTGAAAATTGATGGAATGGTTTATCATGCAGAGGAAGCAACCCGTCAGGCACTTGCGGAATTTTATCAGAACTATCTGACAGAAGATATTCCGGAAGATGTTCCTGAAACAACTGTTCCGGAAACTTCTGAAATAACTCCGAAAAGTACAACCTCAACAGAAGTCACAATAGAAGGTGTGATTCTGCCCTACACTACGACAAAAGACCAGCTTTCACCTGAACCGCAGGTTCTCCCTTATACCACCACAGAGGGCGAAACTCAGCCCGAACCGCAGGTTCTGCCCTACACGAAATTACAGACAGAAACCACTACAACCGTTACAGAAGCTGTTACGGAACTTTCTGCTGAAATATCAGAAATTCCGGAAGAAGTCCAGAATATTATGTATGAAGATGATACCAGCGGAATAATCTTTTCACGCATTCAGCCGGAAGATGAAACGCATATTGAAATTGCAGTAGAAAACGGCTGTTATCTGGAAAGCAATCTTTCTGATGCAATCCGATACTATCCGGAAAAGAAATACGCGGTTTCCATGCAGGTATTTTCTCATCTTCTTTTGCAGGATATTGAAGAAGAACTTGCCGGCAAGGGAATTCAGATTCTGGGACATCGGGAATCTGACGGACGTATTCTTGCCATTATGACAGAAGAACAGCTGAATCAGCTCAATCAGACTGAAACTATGGGTTTCCTGATTGACCTTACTTCACAGCAGAACTGAAAAAATCCCCTTTCCGGAACAATCCGGAAAGGGGATTCGCTTTTGATAAGAATTATTCTTTGGTACATTCTTCGCAGGAGGGCACTTCGCCTACGATTAACTTCGCATCGACACCCTGCTTTGTGTAATAGTCTGTCAGAGCCGCCTTGACAGCTTCTTCTGCCAGTACGGAACAGTGTACCTTGACAGGCGGAAGACCGTCCAGAGCCTCCATAACGGCTTTATTTGTAAGCTTCAGAGCATCATCAATGGTTTTGCCCTTAATCATTTCAGTCGCCATTGAGGAAGTCGCAATCGCCGCACCACAGCCAAATGTCTTGAACTTGACATCGGAAATGGTATCGCCGTCAATCTTCAGATACATCTTCATGATGTCGCCGCACTTTGCATTGCCGACTTCGCCCACACCGTCAGCGTTTTCGATTTCGCCGACATTACGGGGATTTGTAAAATGGTCCATTACTTTTTCACTGTAATTCATGATAAAATTCCTCCTGAATCTTAAACTAGTTTTTTATTCTGTTTTGTGAGTGTTTCCCACATGGGGGACATGCCTCTTAATTTTTCGACAATCTGGGGAAGGACTTCGAGGATATAATCCGCATCTTCTTCGGTGAATTCCTCGCCGAAGCTCAGACGCAGAGAACCGTGAGCGACTTCATGAACCAGTCCCAGCGATAACAGCACATGAGACGGGTCGAGCGAGCCGGATGTGCAGGCAGAGCCGGAAGATGCCTGAATTCCGTAATAATCCAGCATCAGGAGCAGGCTTTCGCCTTCGATGCCGACAATGGAAATATTGACATTTCCGCAGAGTCTTTTTTCTCTGTCGCCGTTGAGACGGGTCTGGTCGATTTTCAGGATGCCGTCAATCAGCTTGTCTCTGAGAGGTGTCAGCTTTGCGATTTTGGCAGGAATATCGGCTGTCGCGATTTCGAGTGCCTTCGCAATGCCGATGATGCCGGCGACATTTTCCGTTCCGGCGCGCTTGCCGGATTCCTGACCGCCGCCGTGAATCAGATTCGGCAGAAGAATGCCCTTTCTGACATACAGAATGCCGATACCCTTCGGAGCGTGGAACTTATGACCGGAAATGGAAAGCATGTCGATATTCTGTTCCTTGACATCAATCGGCACGTTGCCGACTGCCTGAACGGCATCGGTATGGAACAGAACTCCGTGCTTTTTGCAGATAGCACCGATTTCCGGAATCGGCTGAATCGTGCCGATTTCGTTATTCGCATACATGATAGTCACTAAAGCAGTATCTTCACGGATAGCATTTTCGACATCTTCGGGATTGACAAGACCTTCCGGACTGACGGGCAGATATGTCACTTCAAAGCCATGCTTTTCGAGGAATTCGCAGGTATGGAGCACGGCATGATGTTCAAATACAGTTGTGATGATGTGTTTTTTGCCTTTTGCGGCGAGTCTGTCAGCAGTGCCCTTGATAGCCCAGTTATCGGATTCTGAGCCGCCGGCGGTGAAATAGATTTCCTTCGGGTCGGCATTGAGGCATTTTGCCACTCTGGCACGGGCATCTATAATAGCGCGTTCATTTTCGCGGCCTTTGGAGTAAATACTGGACGGGTTGCCGAAATGTTCCTGAAAATAGGGGAGCATTTCTTTTAAGACTTCATCAGACACCGCAGTAGTAGCGGCATGGTCTGCGTAAATATAGCGTTTTTCCATTGTTATGACCTTCTTTTTTGTAGAATTTTCTTATATTATACCACAACTATAGGAATAATACAATCATCGTTAGACCGGTTAACGATTCCGATTTTCGATAAACAGTGATAGAATTTTCTGATAAATAATTTACAGAATTTTCCGGCGCATGTTTCAATTATAACAAAATCGGAATCATTTGTCAATAGAAAATCAGAAAAAATCACAAAAACCTGTCCGGTCAGACCGGACAGGCCGAAATAAAGTGTTTTTGTTCCGTCAGCGGATAATTTTAAAATCATCTATATAGCCATCCATGCCGTTCCACGTTCCCTGCGGAGCAGAGGCTTTCTGCGGAATCACTTCCAGATTGATAGTTGTGAATTTATCACTTGGAATATCGAGAAACAGATTCTGCCATCCGCGTTCGGAAAGCGTAATGCTCCGCGACTGAATTTCGGAATCATCCTGTTCACTGTATGCCATGAGTCTGACAGATGCATCACAGGCATTTTCCGTTGCAAGGATATTGACCGAAACACGGTCGCCGGCACGGAGTTCGATTTTTTTATAAAGTCTGAATACATCATGGGGCTGAACGTACCATTCCCAATATTTGATAACATGTTCATTTCCGCTGGGAGCAGGCACGGGGGAAGGCTCTTTGCAGAAACAATAGAAATCGTGGTCGCCTTCGATTTTCACGTTATTGCGCCACATCAGGGCAGAAAGCTTTTCAATCGGATAATCCATTGCAAACACTCCTTTTCAGAATTTAATATATTTAATTATACTAAATTTTTCAGGAGATGTCAAGAGAAAATCAGATGTTTTTTACAAATTCTGTTATAATAATACACAGCCGGTATTGTCGATTTTCAGGTCATGGACTTCCCAGCCTTTCAGGCCGGCATTATCCAGAGAAAAGCGCATCTTTCCGGCAAAATAAGTATTTTCTTCGTCAGCGATGGCCATCACGGTAGGCCCTGCACCGGAGATGTAAACCGCATACGCGCCGTGTGCATATGCAATATCGAACACTTCCCGTGCGTGAGGGATTAACGCCATCCGGTAAGGCTGATGCAGTTTATCATGTGTCGCGGTGCGCAGATTCTCGAACTTGCCGGTCAGCAGAGAGGCCGAAAATAATGCCGCTCTCGAAAGATTATAAACAGCATCCTTATGAGAAACTTCCGATGGTAGACAGGCCCTTGCCTTTTCGGTTTTCAGCTCGAAATCCGGAATCATCGCAACAAATCGCAGTTTTGTGTAAACTTCCTGCTTTACCCAGTGAACGCGCCGGCCATCGAACACCGCCGTCACGATACCGCCCAGCAAGGCCGGAGCAGTATTATCCGGATGTCCTTCAATCTGCGCCGCCAAATCTACTAAATCATCAGTATTCAGCGGATTTCCGAGCAGAGTATTCGCGCCTGCAAGTCCGGCCACGATACAGGCCGAACTCGACCCTAATCCGCGTGTCATAGGGATTCTGTCATGCTGAATCAGTTTCAGGCCGTTTAATTTCTTTCCGCAGACTTCAAATAAATCCTTTGCGGATGTGTAGATTAAATTTCGCTCATCGGTGGGGACGTTTGGATTTTCCGGTGCGGAAATTTCGATTCTGTCGCTTTCTTCCATCTCGATAGTATTGTAATACTGCAAGGCAAGTCCCAGCGCATCGAATCCTGCGCCGAGATTGGCACTTGTTGCAGGTACTTGTAAGGTAATCATAAACATTCATCTCCTTCGGGTTCAATCAGGTCATGTTCAGTAAATTCTGCATTTTCCCAGCTTTTGACTCTTTCCTGAATGGTTTCTTCATCATAGCCGAACCATGTGATTTCCCAGAGCACTGCGGCAGTGAGAACTTCTTTATCAAAAGAAGAAAGACTTTCCGGACTGACAATCCAGCCGAGCACTTCTTTCCACGGTGTAATCATAAAGCTGAAATTTTCAAGGTCATGAGCATTTCGCGCGTAAACATGAAAATAATTCTGTCCGTCTATATCCTGTTCCGGTGTCATGAAAATCGTCCATTCGTCAGAGAATTCCGGCGCGAGACTGCTGATATTTTTCAGAAATTCCGTAAAAATTTCCCGTGTGCGATGCAAATCCGGCGAGTTGGTACAGAGTTTCAGAAATTCTTCTGTGAGGAGTTTCTCATCACAGGTCTGCAATACTTCATAAAAATACATGATGTTTCTCCTGTTTCAGTATATGAACTATCAGCCTTTTCTGATACAGAAAGGACGGCAGAAACGCCGTCCTTTGCGGTTAATTTTAAGATGCGGCTTTTTCGGCCTGCATGGCAGCGCGTTTCTTGTTGCGGAATTTCGCAATCAGGACTTTGTTATTTTTTCTGTCATACTGCCAGAACATAATGATGATGGCAACACCTACGCCGAGCATAATCACGCCGAGTACGAAATAAGGCGGTGTGTAGCTCATGGTGATGGTATGTGTACCTGTATCAAGCGGAACATAAATCATCGCTTTCAGACATTGCTGTGCATTGACGGTTTCTGTGGAGCCGTCATCGTTGGTGACTTGCACTTTTCTGCCGTCCACCTTGACTGTCCAGCCATCTTCATAGGGAATCGAAGTGAACAGAATCTGTCCTTCCTGAGAAGTAACAGTCCCTCTGAGATAAGTGGCAGTGGCTTTCTGTATCTGCATCTGCTGGGTTTTCAGAACGTCAATATCTTCCTGATATACATCTTCATTGAAATAGTAGAAATACGGTGCTTTGATGATGGTTGCATTCTGGTCGTTATCGACAGTCACGCGGAGAGCGACCTGTGTGCCGACTTCGTAAACGCCTAAATCCAGAATACAATAGTTCTTTGTCTCGAAATATCTGCCGAAACTTGTGAAATTATAATTTTCTGTTACGTTATCCCATGTGCCGAGCCAGAGGTTAACGGCCTGTTCGTTTTCGGTTTTCAGATAGGCATAGATTCTCTTGTTTTCGGTAACGGTGAATCTGTAGTCGATAGTCGGGTCACCGCTGTCCATTTTGGTGTAAGTGGCCTGACCGTTATAGTCCGACAGTGTTACCGCGCCGAGTACAGTTTCGACATACGGAACGGGGGTATAGTATTCTGTAACAGAGGCAATCTGACCGGCTTCATCGAACTGAGTTTCGCCCATCATGGTACTCAGCAGAACATTCTGACTGTTGAACGGATTATCATTGCCGAGATGGTCAATTCTCAGGAGGTCATCACTGACAAGATAGCCCATAGATAAGGCATTCGGATTCTGATAGATGCTGATTGTCTTGTTCTTGGGATTTCCGTCAGCATCTTTATCGTCATAATCATCGAAATTATATTCATCTACTTTAATATAGGACGGATGCAGAAGATTTCTGGGAGAAGAATCGCCTCTGTCGAGCACATACTTGATGCCGAGCAGGGAGTCAGCGAGTTCTGTTGTGCCGTCATATCTGGAATAGTAGCTTCTCATGTTATAGCCCATTGTTTCGATGAAATTCAGAGTCTGGGCATTCATGACGGAGCTGGAATGTGTCAGACCTTTCAGGCCGAACGCCATGTTATCATTGACGCATCTGACATAAGTCTTTTCGGAACGGTACAGACCGCCGTCAATGCCGTTGCTGTGATTCTTGTCATATTCTTCCATGAGGTCAACAGCGGCACGGCCGGACTGAATGAAAGTTCTGTAAGAGGCTCTGGAAGAATAAGCAACTTCTTTATCGACAGCATGCATGGTTTCCACGGTATTGAATACCAGTTCACCGGAAATTGCACATAACAGAACTATCGGCAGAACCATGCTGTTTTTCTTGTTCAGGATGCCGTACAGAATCAGCAGATAGACTGCTGATAAGCCTACAGAAAGCCAGATAGATTTCATTTCGTCCATGCTTTCGTAGTTCTGCGAGTTGATGAACAGGCAAAGTGCCAGAAATCCGAAGAAAACACCGCCTAAATGATTGGCTTCGATATGCTCCAGTTCACGGAATGCCGTTGCCGCCATCGACAGCAGAATGAACGATACAATAAAAGAATAACGGAACGGCAGCCAGTTCGGAACTTGTCCGCCATGCCACCACATATCAACCGGCTTGATGTACATGCTGAAGAACATCACCAGCAGTAAAAAGCCATAGCCGAGCTTATGTTTCAGTGTGATTTTCCTGTTCAGGAAGTATAACGGCACAAGCACGACTGTTAGGATACCGCAGTAGATTTCCGGACTGCCCTGTACATTCACCGAGTCATACTGACAAGTCAATAACTGTCTGAAAATAATAATCGGGTCGAACTGTGTCTGAAAACTGTAGTCAGGGTCAGTAAAATCGAACTTGCCCAGTGACAGAGCCTTATAAACAGGCAGAATCATGAACGCGGCGCACATCACGGCAACCAGTGTGCTGACACCGAATGTCATGCAGGTATAGAACATATCTCTGAACTTTCTGTTCTTCTGTTCTGTACCGAAGAAGAAATAATAAATAAAATAAATCGCCGTGAAAATGCCAATCATGTAGCCGATATAGAAATTCGCCACAAACATGACTGCAATCGGAATGATATAATTAATCTTCCGGCCGTCATCTACCAGATATTCCACGCCGAGTGCTATCAATGGCAGAAATACCAGACCATCCAGCCACATGGGGTCAATTGTCTGAATCACCATGTAAGCCATCAGAGAATATAAAATGCCGAATATCAGCGCGGGAAGGGGCTGTAATTTCTTGCTTTTCTGGAGATAGATGTGAAATGTCAGGCTTGCCGAGCCGATTTTCGCCAGTATCATGATGAGCAGACTTGTCAGCATCATCTTTTCCGGCAGAAGCATCACTATCAGCGTGAACGGACTCGCCAGATAATAGCCGATAACGCCCATATAACCGCCGGACAGGTTTCTGCTCCAGTTGTAGAAGATACTCCCGTCTCCCCAGAACGCATCACGCAGAGCCTCGAAATAATAAACATACTGTGCATTGAAGTCCAGCGCAAGCACTGACTGTTCTCCGAAGGGATACAGTCCGAAAATGGCATAACAGATATACATCAGTATGACCGGAATGAAAAATGCCATCAGATAATAACGGCTGCGGAACAGCCAGTCCGTTACTCCCGACCCCGAAGCAGAGGCTTTTTTCGTCTGGGCTGTGGGAATTCTGGAAGCTGATGCTTTTTCCGCTGTTGAATTTTCCATGATGTTCCTCCTTTTTCTGATTATTTTTTTGAAATGTATCTGCTTGCAAAACCGCAGATGTAGTTATTATAACATGGTTTTCTGCATTTTGCAAGGGGAAAATGCGTTTTTTCGGGTCAAAACAGCAGGTTTTCCGATACAAATCCCAAAAATCGTGATTTTGCACAAATCCCAGCTTTCTGACGGGGCAAATCAGGATATTTTTTCTTCCGGTTTCGGCAAAGTTCTATTTTCAACAGGAATTACCCGAATTTTTTGTAAAAAGTCATAATGAAAGAACAAAATCATTGATGATTCTGACAAAAATTGCAGAAATACTTGTATCAATCCGGAAAATATGATATAATAAAAGTTAATCCGTGAAGAATGCCGGCGCGAGCCGGTCATACACGTATTTTGCCGGAATACTCGTGAAATACCAGAAAATGCTGTGAACAAGGCATATCTGCCCGTGATAGTTCAGCGGAAGGGTGCTGTAATCCCAGACATTCCAGTGCAGATGCAGATTCACGATGACACCGACAGCCAGTTCATAGGATGTGATAACTACTGCTCCCAGCAGATAAAGCATCTGCTCCGGCATGGGCGGTGCATACCGGAATAAAATACAGAGCGTTGTGAAAACCGCTCCGCCGGTCAGTGCCATCGTCCAGTGTGTGTATCCTCTTGCGAAAATCTCAATCAGCGCGTAGAGAAAATAACCCATCAGGAATGTGACGGCATATCTTGCAGATTTCATAAAAAAATTCCTCCTTCTGCGGATTTTGTATTTTTCCATTCATGAATAAGCCTGCCCCGAAAGGAGTGCTCTTATGCAGATTGTTCTGCTGATTTTATGCATCATCCTCTGTATGATTGCCGTATTTCAGACCATACTGATTTATAAACTGATAAATGCAGTAAAAGCAAATCAGAAACAGGATTTGCAGAAAGAACTTTCACGGCTCGAAACTTCCCTGAATGCCTCTCAGCAGGTTTCCGGACAGGCTTTCGAGAAAATGGCCGTTCTGCTCCGTGAGGAACAGAAACAGGCTTTCGATACACAGGAGGAAAAAATCGGCTTTATCAGCCGGCAGACAACACAGTATCTTTCCGATGCAAGACAGGCATCCGAACTCCTCAGCCGGCAGACCGAAGAACGCATGAGAAGCTTTTCTCTCGAAAATGCTCAGAAATTAAATCAGATTGAATCTGCCGTGCAGAAACATCTTTCCGAAATGCGCGCCGAACAGAATCATCAGCTTGATGAGATGCGCCGTGTTGTGGATGAAAAAATGCAGAAAGTCCTGAACGAACGCATGAATCAGGCATTTTCTACCGTCAATGAACGGCTCGAACAGGTTCACCGCGGACTCGGCGAAATGCAGAACCTCGCCGGCAGTGTCGGCGATTTGAAAAAATTACTCACCAACGTCAAAACCAGAGGCGAAATCGGCGAAATTCAGCTCGAAACCCTTCTTGCAGACATCCTCAGCGAAACGCAGTATCTGACCAATGCTAAACTCGGTTCAGGATTTGTCGAATTCGCTGTCAGAATTCCCGATATGCAGGACGGTGAAACCCTTCTCCCGATTGATGCAAAATTCCCAGCCGATACGTATCAGCATCTTCTCGATGCTTATGAAACCGGTGATAAAAAAGCAATCCAGTCCGCACAGAAAGCACTTGCCGAACGCATCCGGAGCGAAGCACAGGACATTCAGCAAAAATATATCACTCCGCCGGTGACAACAGATTTCGCGGTGCTGTTTCTGCCGACTGAAGGACTCTATACCGAAGCCGTCCGCGCCGGCCTGACGGAAGAAATCTTCCGGAAATACCGCGTATTTGTAACAAGCCCTTCCACGCTCTGCGCTATGCTGATGACATTGCAGACCGGTTTCCGGAGTGTAGCCGTTCAGAAACGCAGTACCGAAGTCTGGCAGATTCTCGGCGAAGTCCGTACGGAATTCCATAAATTTGCCGATGCCCTCGCCAAAACACAGGATAAAATTTCTTCCGCCGGTGAAGAACTCGAAAAGCTTGTCGGTGTCCGTACCCGTCAGATGAACCGGAAATTAAATAATGTTCAGAATTATCTGACAGAGAATTCCTCTGAATATGATAATCAAAATAATAATTAAAATCTATTATAACAAAAAATTTAAAAATTAAGGAGAATTTGAACTATGCGAAAAAGCGGTATTTTACTGCACATCTCCAGTCTGCCGTCACGCTTCGGCATCGGCAGAATGGGAAAAGCGGCATACGATTTTGTAGATTTCCTTCAGCAGAGCGAAACTGCCTGTTGGCAGATTCTGCCCCTTTCGCCGACAAGTTACGGAGATTCCCCCTATCAGAGTTTTTCTGTTTATGCCGGAAATCCCTATTTTATCGACTTCGAGAAACTTGAAGAACAAGGTCTTCTCGAACATGAAGACTATGCCTCCATGCTCTGGCAGAGAGGTGCGGATTCTGTTGATTATGAACTGCTCTACAGAAATAATATCACGGTTCTGAGACGCGCTTTTGTCAGATTCAGGGAAAAACCGGCCAGAGGCTACCGTTCTTTCAAGAATCAGAATAAAGACTGGCTTCCGGAATATGCCCTTTTTATGGCACTCAAGGATTCTCATGAGGGAAGACCGTGGTATGAATGGGAAACGGAACTCGCCATGCGCGAAAAAAATGCTCTCGAAAAAGTCAGAACCGAACTCGCAGACGAAATAGAATTATATTGCTTTATTCAGTTTATTTTTTCTCAGCAGTGGGCGGCACTCAAGAAATATGCCAATCAGCATCATGTGCAGATAATTGGCGATATGCCGATTTATGTTTCTTATGACAGTGCGGATGTCTGGGTATCTCCGGAGCTGTTCGACCTCGATGAGAATAAAAAGCCCGTGGAAGTCGCAGGATGTCCGCCTGACCCGTTTTCCCCGACAGGCCAGCTCTGGGGCAATCCCCTGTATCAATGGGAATATCACGCAGAAACCAATTATGCATGGTGGACTTCCCGATTAAAATTTGCATCTTCTCTCTATGATGTCATCCGGATTGACCATTTCAGAGGATTCGAGAGTTATTATGCCATTCCGTTCGGCAGTGAAAATGCCATCAAGGGCAGATGGCGCAAAGGGCCTAACAAGAAGTTATTCCAGACTGTCGGCAGACAGCTCGGTGAACTGAACATCATCGCCGAAGATTTAGGCTTTATTACACCGGCCGTCCGGACGATGCTCAAAGCTCTGCGCTACCCTGGTATGAAAGTTTTGCAGTTCGGTTTCGACAGTGACCCCGATAATGAACATCTTCCGCATAACTTCCAGACACCGCACTGCGTTGTCTATACCGGTACTCACGATAACGAAACTCTTAACGGCTGGCTGGAAGCATCCGAAAAGAAAACTGTCAAGTATGCAAAGAAATATCTCAGAGTCAGCAAAAAATCCGATATTCCGGATGCGCTTGTTGCCTGTGCATGGCAGAGCATTGCAGAACTCGCTGTCGCACAGATGCAGGATTTTCTGCATGAAGATAAATCCGCCCGTATGAATACTCCTTCTACACTCGGCGGAAACTGGCAGTACAGAACCAGTGAGGAAGATTTCTCCCCCGAACTGGCAAAGCAGATTCAGAAACTGAACAGAATCTACGGCAGAGCTTTCCGGCCGGAAGAAACACCTAAGCCGAAAAGAAAATATACAAGAAGAAAATCCAAAATTTCTGGACAGACAGAACCAGAAAATATTTCAAATACGGAGGAAACTGACACATGATGAACTATACAAGTGATACTTTCAGGAAATATCTTGAAGCAACTCTGACAAAGCCGGCAGCGGAAACTTCTCCGCAGGAACTGCATAACGCAGTCGGCGAAATGGTGATGAACCTCATGACAGAAGACTGGGAGGACAGCCGTCAGGCACATCGGCATACCCGTCATGCAAGCTATCTGTCTATGGAATTCCTGATGGGCAGAGCTGTCTATAATAATCTGCTCTGTCTGGGCATCTATGATGAAGTCGAAAAGGCTCTCAATGAAATGGGAACATCTCTCAGCAAGCTCGAAGAAATCGAAGATGCTGCCCTCGGAAACGGCGGACTCGGCAGACTGGCGGCCTGCTTCCTCGACAGTGCCGCCGCGCTCGATTTGCCCCTCGATGGCTATGGCATCCGGTATAAATACGGCTTATTCAAGCAGTCTTTTGAAGACGGCTTTCAGAAAGAAGATGCTGACGACTGGACAAAATACGGTGATGCATGGTCTGTCCGCCGTGAAGAAGATACCGTTCTCGTCAAGTATAACGGCCTGACTGTCAAGGCTGTTCCCTATGATATGCCCATTATCGGATATGGTACAAAAAATATCGGAACGCTCCGTCTCTGGCAGGCTGAACCCCTGAAAGAGTTCGATTTCCACACGTTCAATAACCAGAACTATCTGGAATCCTGTGCTGAAAAAATCTATGCTGAAAATATTTCAAGATGCCTGTATCCGAATGATGATACCAATGAAGGCAAAAAGCTCAGACTTCAGCAGGAATATTTCTTCAGTTCGGCATCGTTGCAGGATTTACTGAAAAAACATCTCGAAGATTACGGAAATTACGATAATCTTGCCGATGTGCTGGCGGTTCAGCTGAATGATACACATCCGGTGATTTCGATTCCGGAACTTATCAGACTGCTGATGAATGACGGCGTTTCGTTTGAACAGGCCGCCGAAACTGCTAAGAAAGTATTCAGATATACGAATCATACCATCATGGCCGAAGCCCTCGAAAAATGGTATGCTCCGCTGATACAGGAACTTCTTCCGGAAATCTATCAGATTATTGTCAGACTGAATGAAATGCTCATTGCTGAACTCTATCAGAAAAAGGCGGAAAAATCTCAGATTAACAAAATGCGCATCATTCAGGATAATATGATTCACATGGCACATCTGGCGATTTTCATGGGCAGTTATGTCAGCGGCGTTGCGGAAATTCATACCCAGATTCTGAAAGATACCGCCCTGAAAGACTGGTATCAGTACTATCCGGAACGATTCCAGAATAAGACAAACGGCATCACACAAAGAAGATGGCTTGCCCTCTGCAATCGGGAACTGTCCGCGCTCCTGACGGAACTGCTCGGCTCGGCAGACTGGGTGAAGAATCTCGATTTGCTCAAAGAACTCGATAAATTTGCCGATGATGATGCCATCATGCAGAGATTTATCAATATCAAGCAGGATAAGAAAAAACAGCTCGTTTCTTATATTGATTTCAGAGAATCTGACAGATTTGATTCCCCCGAAGCCTGCGAAAACTTCTTCGATGCGGAAAATACTGTTTTTGATATTCAGATTAAGAGACTGCATGAATATAAGCGTCAGCTCCTGAATGCGTTCTCGATTCTGTATCTGTATTACGGAATCAAGGACGGCAGTATCAAGGATTTACCGCCGGCCGCATTCATCTTCGGTGCGAAGTCCGCCCCTGGTTATCGCAGAGCTAAGGCGATTATCAAGTATATCAACGAAATTGCGAAGATGATTGATTCTGACTCCGATGTCGCTGATAAGATTAAAGTCTTTTTCGTATCGGAATATAATGTATCTTATGCTGAAAAATTAGTTGCCGCCGCGGACATCTCCGAACAGATTTCCACTGCCGGTACAGAAGCATCCGGTACAGGCAATATGAAGCTCATGCTCAACGGTGCGGTAACACTCGGCACTTATGACGGCGCAAATGTCGAAATCGCTCAGGAAGCCGGCGAAGATAATAACTATATCTTCGGCGCAAGAGTCGAAGACATCGAAAAAATCAAAGATTCCTACGACAGCCGGAAAATCCTCGCCGAAAATGATAAGCTCCGCAAAGTCGTGCAGACCCTCATGGACGGCACGTTCTCCGATGGCGGAACTGGCGATTTCAAGGAACTCTATGACGCTCTTACCGAAGGCGCAAGCTGGCATGAACCTGACCATTATTATCTCATGCTCGATTTGCAGGATTATTGCGATACCAAAATCAGAGCACTGAAAGATTATCAGTCTGACCGTATGGCGTTCGCGCGCAAACAGTGGCATAATATCTGTCATGCAGGCAAATTCAGCTCTGACAGAACGATTCAGGAATATGCCGATGAAATCTGGCAGATTCAGCCTGTCAGCTTTGACAATTAAGGAGATGCAATTTTGATGAATCAGAATCATTATGATGTTATCATTGCCGGAGGCGGTGCGGCCGGTTTGTATGCCGCCATCAATCTGCCGGCCGAAACGAAAATTTTACTTCTGACAAAACGGGAACTTTCTCTCTGCAATACTGCCCTAGCACAGGGCGGTATTGCCGGAGTCTACAATTCTCCGGAAGATAAAACTACCCTCCACGAAAATGATACCTATATCGCCGGAGGATTCCAGAACAATCACAAAACTGTACACATGCTCGTGGAAGAAGCCGCACAGGACATCGGCAGAATTATCGAACTCGGTGTCGATTTCGATAAGAAAGAAGACGGCGATTATCACAGAACCCTCGAAGGCGGTCACAGCCGGAGGAGAATCTTTCATCACAAGGATGCAACCGGACGGGAAATCGCTGACAAGCTCCGTGCTTATGTTCAGACGCTCCCTAATGTTGAAATGGAATCCGATACCCTCCTCTGTGATGTCAGAAAAACCAAAACGGGCTTTTCGGCACTGACCCTTCATGACGGAACTTATGAAACTGTTCACAGTCATTTCTTCATCATGGCGACAGGCGGTATCGGCAGAGTGTATGAATTCACAACAAATTCGGCCATCGCTACCGGTGACGGCATCATGTTCGCCTACAACATGGGCGCGATGATTCGCGGACTGAGCCTGATTCAGTTTCATCCGACCGCGTTCAATAACCGTCATACCCGTGAATGTTTCCTGATTTCCGAAGCCGTCCGCGGTGAGGGCGCATATCTCCTGAACTGCAATTATGAAAGATTCATGCAGAGATATGACGACAGATTAGAACTCGCCCCCCGTGATGTTGTCTCGAATGCCATCGTCCTCGAAAGCAGACGAACCGGCTCGGATGAATTTTATCTGGATATTACCCATAAAGACCCCGAAGAAGTCCGGAACAGATTCCCGATGATTTATCAGAATCTGCTCGAACAGGGCTATGATATGACCAA
>JAFUWP010000387.1 GCA_017483405.1 Oscillospiraceae bacterium
AGTTTCAATTTTGTTTTCAGAGATATATCACCGTTTTCGAGTTTCAGGAAATAGGCATCGTTGGTTTTTGTGAATTCTATATCGAACCACTTGGCACAGGAGGCATCATCCGCGCCCTGAATTTCCATGTTCCGGAGTTTTTCTTCGGACAGCACCGAGAGAAATGCATTCGAGATAATCCAGCCTCTGGGGTCACGTTTCGGCTGACTGAAAATTCCGATATGCCGTAATAGATTCACATCGGCGCAGGTTTCCTCTTTGAGTTCGCGTCCGGCGCAGACTTCAACCGTTTCATCCGGCTGAAGAAATCCGCCAGGAAGTGCCCAGCAATCCTTGAAAGGCTGATTTCCGCGCTGAATCAAAAGAAGACAGAGTTTCTTTTCGGGTTCGCGCCGATAGCCGGCTTGTTCTTCGTTATGCAGACTGAATACAGCAATATCCGCCGTAACGGATGGCCGAGGATAATCTTCCAGACGGTAATTTTTTAAAAATTCCTGTTCGTCCTGATGGGGATGCATGACAATCAGCTCCTTTGATATTATTATTATGATTATATCATGATTTATCTGATTTGTCAAGATGATTTTGAAAAAAATCGGGTTCAGAATAAAATATTTTTAAAGCAGACATAAGGTTCATGTTTATCGAAATTCCAGCTGTGATATGCGCCGCCGTGGCAGAAATCCTTATCCGGACAGACCGAACAGGTTTCATTTTCATCACCGAGATTTTTCCGGAATATCTGAAACTGATTTTCCCAGACATCTTTGAAATTATCTTTCAGGATGTTGCCCTGTACGAATTCCGGACGGCGTTCAATATCCAGACAGGCGATAATATCGCCGTTCGCGGTGATGCTGGCGGTATAGAGTCCGGCCGCACAGAGAAAATACCAGTCACGGACTTCGCGTTCGTATTCCAGCCCCAGATAGTGACTGCATCCGTAACAGACAGGCTCTCCGGCGATGCGCTTATTCCGGATGAATTCAAACATAGTCTGATAATCTTCTTTTGTCAGCAGTAATTCCGGATGTTCCAGTGCTCTGCCGATTGGCTCGATGTTGATGACGCGCCATGAATCAAGAGGCATCTTATCGAAGATTTTATATAATTCATCGAGCTGAGAAATATTTTCATGTGTCACAACGGTTGTGACCTGTATGCTCCGGAACTTTCCGACACGGAGCAGGGCTTCAATGCCGTTCATGGCTCTGTTCCAGCCGTTTTTGGTTCTTCTGAACTTATCATGCGTATCGGGCAGGCCGTCAACGCTGACCGAAATCGTACCCATACCGGCTTCATAGAGCTTGTTCGCGACAGTATCATCAATCAGAGTCGCATTGCTGGTCATGCCCCAGTGAAATCCCTGCTGATTGGCGAAATTCATAATCTCGAAAAAATCCTTCCGGAGCAGAGGTTCTCCCCCCGTGATGCAGAGCATATAGCCTTCTGTTCCGAAATCCTGTTTGACTTGTGTCAGAAATTCCTGATACTGCGGAACAGTCAGTTCCTCCGAAGAAACATCATTGCACCGGCTTCCGCAGTGAAGGCAGTTTTCATTGCATCTCATTGTGAGTTCAAGAAACAAATGCCGGAGTTTCGGCTTTCGGAGCAGAGTTTCCCGATATTCTCTGAGCTTATTCAGATTTTCTATTTTCGTATTGACATTCAGCATGATTATTCTCCTGAATCTTCTGTAAGTCCGAAATATTCCGGAGGGCCATAGACTTCAACAGGGAAATCTGTTTCCGGTTCGTAGGTATCTGTTTCATAGATTTCCGGTTCGGTTTCGTCAGGTTCTTCTGTTTCGGTTTCGGTGATGCCGAAATATTCGGGAGGGCCGTAAACGCAGATAAGCGGTTCAGTTTCGGGATTATATTCTGTCGGGGGCATGGTGATGTCTGTTTCTTCGATTGGTTCGGAGGATTCAAACCATTGAGGGCCATAATCCGGCTGAGGAATATCTTCAGTCGGGTTTTCTGTAGCCCATTCTGGACCATAAGTCGGTTGAGGAACAGGCACTTCCGGATAAAACAGCAATAACTGTTTCTGCATGATGAAGTCAAAAATATTGACATAGCCGTCCTCATTGACATCTGCGCGATAATACTCATCTTGTGACATGGTCTGCTGATTCGTCAGATATTTATACAGAAAAATAATATCTGATACATTGAGTTCACCGTTTCCGTCAATATCGCCTGCGGCATCCATTCTCAGTTCAAAATAAGATTTTGTCATGGCAGATGCTGGCATATTGGCAGAAGACATGCCCATTGCAGCGGCGAATGCGGCGGCTGTCAGAGCGGTTTTCTTTGTTTTTTTCATGAAAATTCCTCCCCTTTATGAATTTATTTTTGTAATTTTATCATAGCACAGAAATCACAGAAAGTCAACAGAAAAAAACTATCATTTACTGAAAAAATCCCCTTCGTCAGACTTTCGGTATCATAGTCAGCGAAGGGGATATTCTGTTTCTGATTACAGCATTATAACAAAGAGCAATATAATTCCTTGATTTCTTCTACGGAAGTATCACGCGGATTTCCAGGGCGGCAGGCATCTACATAAGCGGATTCTGCAAGGAAATCAATATCTTCGGGCTTGACGATTTCTTTCAGGTTTTCCGGAATGCCGACATCTTTGGAAAGCTGACGGACAGCATCGACAGCGGCCTGACGATATTCCTCAACAGTCATGGATTCCGTGCCGTCCACGCCCATAGCGGCCGCGATATACTTGAATTTATCGCCGGTTTCGGGAGCATTGTATTCCATCACGGTCGGGAGGATAATTGCATTGGCAACGCCGTGAGGGGTATCATAGAGCGCGCCCAGCGGATGCGCCATAGAATGCACGATACCGAGTCCGACATTGGAAAATCCCATACCGGCAATATACTGACCGAGTGCCATGCCTTCACGGCCTTCGGGGTCATTAGCGACAGCTTTTCTCAGAGATTTGGCAATGATTTCAATCGCTTTCAGATGGAACATATCCGTCATTTCCCATGCGGCCTTAGTGGTGAAACCTTCGATAGCGTGAGTCAAGGCATCCATGCCGGTAGCGGCGGTCAGGCTCTTAGGCATCGTGCTCATCATGTCGGGGTCGATGAATGCGACAACCGGAATATCATGGGTATCGACACAAACCATCTTGCGATTTTTTTCTTCATCCGTGATGACATAATTGATAGTGACTTCCGCCGCAGTACCGGCAGTTGTCGGAACGGCAAGAATCG
>JAFUWP010000388.1 GCA_017483405.1 Oscillospiraceae bacterium
GCTCTGGATTCTTCGACCTGTTTTTGATTCAGACCTTTGATTTCTTTCATGTTGTTCCTCTCCATAATAAAAAATTTTGAAAGACTGAAAAAACTATCAGCCTTTGGGGAATATTATACCACATCCGGTAAAAAAACACAAGTTTTTTACAAGTTTTTTCTGACATTCATCACTTTATACAAGACCGGATTCTGAAATTTGTAAAAATTGCTGATTTTTTAATTTTAAAAATTTCAAAAAAAGATTGCCTTTTTCAAAAATATGTGTTACAATAGAAGTAAACATTGCAGAAATCTGCAAAATCATCAAAAGGAGGACAAAACATGTCTGTTTTCCGTGTTTATGTTGAAAAAAAGCCTGCTTATGCAGTGGAGGCGCAGTCGGTTCTGAATGACCTGCGTACTGCCCTGAGACTGAATCTGACAGGTGTCCGTATTCTGAACCGCTATGATGCTGATAATCTGAGTGAAGAAGATTTTCAGAAAGCGATTCCGACCGTTTTTTCTGAACCTGCTGTAGATGAGGTTTACAGTGAACAGCCGGAACTCTCCGAAGGCGAAAAAATGTTCGCCGTGGAATATCTGCCAGGCCAGTTTGACCAGAGAGCTGACAGCTGTGAACAGTGTATTCAGATTCTGACGCAGAAGGAAAGATGCCGTGTCAAGAATGCCAGAATTTATATGATTTCCGGTGTGGATTCCGATGCGGATTTCGAGAGAATCAAGAAATATCTGATTAACCCTGTTGAAAGCCGTGAAGCCACGCTCAAGACTTACAAGACACTGGATACCAATTATGAAATCCCGACTACTGTCGAAACGCTGGAACGCTTCATCGACCTGAACGAAGCCGGATTGAACAAGTTTATTCAGGAATTCGGTCTTGCAATGGATTATGATGATATTAAATTCTGTCAGGATTATTTCCGGAATACCGAACATCGTGACCCGACCATCACTGAAATCCGTATGATTGACACCTACTGGAGTGACCACTGCCGTCATACCACATTCCTGACGAATATCAAGAATGTTGAAATCCCTACAGATTATATCAAGGAAACTTATGATAAATATCTGGAAGACAGAAAATCACTCGGCAGAGAAGAAAAGCCTCTCACGCTGATGGATTTGGCTACGATGGGCGCAAGAAAGCTGAAAGCAGACGGTCTGCTGAAAGACCTTGACGAAAGCGAAGAAATCAATGCATGTTCCGTCAAGATTAAGGCAAACATTGACGGCGAAGAAGCTGACTGGATTCTGATGTTCAAGAATGAAACACATAACCATCCGACAGAAATCGAACCGTTCGGCGGTGCGGCGACCTGTCTGGGCGGAGCAATCCGCGACCCGCTTTCGGGACGTTCTTATGTATATCAGGCAATGAGAGTCACCGGCGCGGCGAATCCGCTTGTTCCGGTAGAAGATACCATTGCCGGCAAACTTCCTCAGAGAAAGATTACAGTCGGTGCGGCGAACGGCTACAGCTCCTACGGTAATCAGATTGGACTTGCAACCGGACATGTAGCAGAAGTATATCACCCTGGCTATATGGCTAAGAGACTGGAAATCGGTGCAGTACTGGGTGCAGCTCCGGCAGAGAATATCCGCCGTGAACGTCCTGTTGCTGGTGATGTTGTTATCCTGCTCGGCGGTAAGACCGGCCGTGATGGCTGCGGCGGTGCGACAGGTTCTTCCAAATCTCATACGCTCGAATCGCTTGAATCCTGCGGTGCAGAAGTACAGAAGGGCAATCCTGCCGAAGAACGCAAACTCCAGAGATTATTCAGAAATCCGGAAGTGACTTCCATGATTAAGAGATGCAACGACTTCGGAGCAGGCGGTGTATCTGTTGCAATCGGAGAACTGACAGACGGTCTGATTATCGACCTTGGTGCAGTGCCGAAGAAATATGACGGTCTGGACGGTACAGAAATTGCAATTTCCGAATCTCAGGAAAGAATGGCAGTTGTTGTTTCCGCGGAAGATGCTGAAAAATTCATTGCCGAAGCCGCTAAGGAAAATCTTCAGGCAACCAAAGTTGCTGATGTTGTTGAAGAACCCCGTCTCAAGATGAACTGGAACGGCAATACTATCGTTGACCTGTCCAGAGACTTCCTGAACTCCAACGGCGCAGTAAAATATACAGATATCGAAATTGAACAGCCTCTTGCAGAATCTTCTGAACTGCCGGAAAATTCGCCTTCCAGCTGGTCTGAAATGATGTCAGACCTGAATGTATGTTCGCAGAAGGGACTTGTTGAAAAATTCGACTCGACTATCGGTGCAGGCACAGTCCTGATGCCTTACGGCGGTGCATATCAGATGTCGCCTTCTCAGGCAATGGCATGTAAGCTTCCGGTACTGAACGGCGAAACAGATACCTGCTCCCTTATGGGCTGGGGCTATAATCCGAATATCAGTGTCAGAAGCCCGTATCACGGCGCAATGCTGGCAGTTATCGAATCTATCGCGAAGGTTATCGCCGCAGGCGGTAAACGTGAACAGTGCTGGCTGACATTCCAAGAATACTTTGAAAGAACACAGAATGACCCGAAACGCTGGGGCAAGCCGTTAGCGGCTCTGCTTGGTGCGTATAAGGCACAGTTAGAGCTTTCCTGCGGTTCTATCGGCGGTAAGGACTCCATGTCAGGAACATTCGAGCATATTGATGTTCCGCCGACACTGGTATCTTTTGCTGTTTCGACAGCAAGTTCCGGAAAGGTTGTTTCCACAGAATTCAAGAATATCGGGGATAAAGTGATTCTCTTAACTCCTGAATATGATGAAAATGGTCTGCCGGTATTCGACAGCATCCGGAAGACATTCGACCAGATGGAGAAAATCATTGCTGACGGCCGTGCAAAGGCAATCTGGACAGTTGGTTATGCCGGTGTTGCCGAAGGTATCGCAAAAATGGCGATGGGTAACAAGTTTGGTTTCCAGTTCTCCGGTGCAGTCGATTCCGAAACGCTGTTCAAGCCGTGTTACGGTTCATTTATCATCGAACTCGAAGGCGAACCCCTGCCGGAAGAAAATCTGCTTGGTCAGGTTATCGAAGATTATAAGATTTATACGCTGGATTATTCCGTATCGCTGGAATCTCTCCAGAGAATCTGGGAAGAAAAGCTGGAATCTGTATTCCCGTGCAGAATCAAGACTACTGACGAAAAGCCGGAAGTTTACAGTTTCAAGGCAGAAAAACGTCCGACTCCTGCGATTCATGTTGCCAAGCCGAGAGTATTTATTCCGGCATTCCCTGGCACGAACTGCGAATATGATTCCGCAAGAGCATTCGAGAAAGCTGGCGCACAGGCGGATATTCTGGTTATCCGGAATCTGTCTGCAAATGATATTGAAGAATCCGTTAAGATTGCGGCTGAAAAAATCGCACAGTCTCAGATTGTAATGCTCCCTGGCGGATTCTCCGGCGGTGATGAACCGGAAGGAAGCGGCAAGTTTATTACAGCCTTCTTCCGGAATCCGGCTGTCAAGGATGCCGTGCATGACCTGCTCCAGAATCGTGACGGTTTGATGCTGGGTATCTGTAACGGATTTCAGGCATTAATCAAGCTCGGACTTGTGCCGTTTGGTGAAATTGTGGATATGACAGGCGAATCCCCGACACTGACATTCAACACGATTGCAAGACATCAGTCCATGATGGTGAATACCAGAATTGCATCTAACAAATCTCCGTGGCTGGCATCCAGTGAAGTGGGCGATATTCATGCAATTCCGATTTCTCATGGCGAAGGACGTTTTGTCGCTCCGGAAAGCCTGATTCAGAAATTGGCCGCTAACGGACAGATTGCGACACAGTATGTTGACCTGAACGGCAAGCCTACTATGGATATTCGCTATAATCCGAACACATCCATGAGCGCGATTGAAGGCATCACATCTCCTGATGGCCGTGTGCTCGGCAAGATGGGACACAGCGAACGTAAGGGCACTGACATCAGCAAGAACGTACCTGGTGTAAAAGACCAGCAAATCTTTGAAAACGGCGTAAAATACTTCTTATAATATAATAAAACCGGCTGGGTGAAAAACGCAGCCGGTTTTTTTGATAGAAATCAGATTAGTTGATAATAGCAGGAGTCCAGTATTCTTCATTGTACATATCAGTAAAACGGTACATGATGCGGACAGTACCGTCACCGACTTCGGTATTGCTGATAACGGGCGCACCGGATACTGTAAGAGTATCGCCGAGATAGTAACTATCCTGATAATCACCATCATAAGAATAATAATCGCATAAGAAATCGAGCGTATCGCCGTCCTGAAGTTCGGTCATATTTTTCGGGATGGTATCGGTTTCCTGATTGATATAATCCGTAGAAGCACCGGCGATGTAGCCGGAGGGATGTTCGTTATCGAACACAAGAATCAGATTGACACGTTCCTGATTGAGCATCGCAGGAACATAGCCGGTGATGGTATATTCTTCGCCGTTTTCGACAGTATCGGTATGATAATAGGCAACGGGCTGACCGTCAATGGAAAGCCATGTTCTGTCGGTATCGGCGATAAGACTGCCATTTTCATCGAAACTGTAGAGATTGTCAAGACCCAAATCGACATAGCCTGTGCCGTCATCATAGAACATATTCAAATCGAGCTGATGCACCATTTTCCATTGAGAATCGGGCAGAGTCATGGTATATTGGCCGGAATCGTCCTGAGTCCATACAAGATTGGAAGTATCGAAATAGTTCATGGAGATATAATCGGCGGCCTGAGAATCAGAAACAGCACTGTCATTCATGAAGCCGATGTTGGAGCTGTCAAGGCCTTCGATACTTCTGCCGGAACTGGAAGGACTTGCAAGGAAACTTGTCAGCAGACTGCCGATGAGGTCAGCACCGCCGCTTTCGAGGAAAGAACCTCCCAAATCCAGAAGTGAGGAAACGGGTGAACCTGTACCGCCTGCGGCAATCTGACCAGTCGTTTCGAGCTTGGCAAACTGCCGGATGCAGTTGCTGTATTCGCTGTCCATGCCGATTTGACTGTAAGTCGAGCAGGCTTTATCGACATAAGAAGTTCTCTTATAAGGGAAGTAGATGGAAACCCCGTAAGCGTTTGACATATTGGAAGAAGTGCGGTTATATTTGACCGCGCTCCGGATGGCTTTGCTAAGGTCTTTGCCTTCGGAAGTATTCATATTTTCGGCCAGATGAACTAAATCCACTTGGTCGATTTTGGAGCTTTGCGCGAATTCTCTTGCAGAATATCTTGCCTGAGAAACTTCCTGATATTCCTGATTCGAGATTTTTGTACTGATGGATTTGGAAAATGCTGTCAGATTAGAGGGTACTGTATTGGCAAATTCGGCCAAATCAATCACGGAGAGAGTAGTTTTCTGACCCTGACATTTTTCGGCGCATTTGGTAACGAAATCATCAACGATATTTTTACCGATTTCGATTGTCGGGAGAGAAGTATTA
>JAFUWP010000389.1 GCA_017483405.1 Oscillospiraceae bacterium
GCACCGAATCCGACATCATAGATACGGCAGTTGCCGTGATTCTTCAGCCATGAAAGCAGAACTTTCCATCCGCCGTCCGGATAGCTTGTCCGGATTGCCGGCGCAACAATCAGAATCATTTCTTTTTTATTCTCAAAATAATCCTTGAATTCCGGAAAATGGTCCTGATAATTTCTCGCACCGTGACGGCAGTTTTTCACGCATTCACCGCAGTTGATGCAGGCATCGGGGTCGATGGTGGTAACAAATTCATCTTCCGTTCCTTCTTTGAGCTTTGTGATATTGGCATGTACGGGACAGACACGAACACAGGCGTTGCATCCGATACACTTTTTTTCATCTACTGTGATAATCTGCATAAAAATTCCTCTTTTCTTTTTTTATTTTGTGATATTTTTGAATAATTATGATTTTATTTATTATATCATATCAATTAAAAATTGTCAACAGTTTTGATATTTTTGTAAAATATTACAAAAATCAGAAAAAATCAGCAGAATCAAGCATTGTTTCCCTCTGCAACAGGAAATATTATAAAAATTTACAATTTTGACATAAAAAGAAATACCGCAGAAATCAATTTCTGCGGTATCTCTCTTAAAATTGGAAGTGAACAAAATTCAGGAAACTTCCTGCTGTTCGGGGAACTGCTTGATATTGCCGTGCAGGAACTTTGTCAGAACCACAATATCCGAAACATCATTCGTGTTATTGCCGGAAACATCCGCTGTTACTGCGGAGCGTGTCTGCGGAAAACCGTTCAGCAAATACTTCTTGGCAAGCAGAAGGTCATAGATATTCACAATACCATCGGAATTCACATCGCCTCTGGTGAACGGAATGCTTTCCGCACCCTTGATTTTTGTGCCTGCCTTCGCGCCGATGACATCATCAATATAGAAATTATTAGTCGATTTCGGAGTTTCGACATAGAGCATCATCTCGGATGCATCCGCCGGAATGGTATAATTCTCGTTTGCGAGCTGTACCCATTCGCCCTTGATGGCCGTGCCCTCTGCAACAGATGCATAATGTGTTTCGCCGTCAGAGCCTTTATACTGTAATTTCAGATAGAAAGTATCCGTATTTGCGCCATCGAAATACATTGCATTTGTACTGAAACTGTAAGTACTGCCTGCTTTGAAGGTATTGGCATCGAGGGGCTTTGCAGAGCCGTGCCATGCGGATGTTCTGTCCATCGCGAGCAGAGATTCCTTGCCTTCATAAGCTGTTCTGCCGGAAAGTGTCAGTGTTGCCGAACCTCTGGCTGTCCAGTCAGAAACATCGCCTTCAAAGGTATCATGGAAATAATAACCATTTTCATCGGGCTGGGTTTCGGTTGCAGGCTGAGTTTCTTCTTCGGTAGGCTGTTCGGGAGTGACGGTACTTCCGTCCGTTGTGATAACAAACGTGGAAACGCTCTTTGCAGGGAGCTGTGCCCAGAACGATGAACCTGTATATTCCAGATTTTCTGTCAGTGCGATGTTCTCGCTGGATGATGTGCGCCAGCGGTCAACATCGGTGATGTTTTCGCCCTTCGCAAGGCTGAACTGCTGGGCATAGCCGTTATTGCTGTCATTGACAGCGACAACTGTCACTTGTCCTTTGCTGTTCTTGTATGCAGATACATAAACATCTTTTTCCGGAGATTCTGTCGCATCTACGCGGACATCCCCAGGGCGGACAAACTTGGAATACTGTGCCATGCAGTAACCGCGCTTGGAAATTTCGCCGTTTTCTTTCAGAAGGCCGTAACTTCTTCTGATATACCACCAGACATAAGCATTCAGATTGCCGACTACTACGCCGTTATGGATATTCTTAGAAACATCAATCGCATCCGGCCATAAGTCAGCAGAATCTGCATGGCTGTCCGGAACGTAAACTTCTGTCATCCAGATTTCTTTTCCGGAATTTTCGAGTGCCGGAAAATCCATCCATTCACGGGGCGTTCCGTAAAAATGCGTTCCGTAAAGGTCAACATTCGCCGATGCCTGCGGATTGGCAAGAATCGCATTATAAATATCTTTCCGATACTGGAAACTTTCCGGAGACATGAGCTTTGCATTTGTACCGGCGGTGACGGCCTTTCCGTAGTTGGCGATGAAAGTTGTCAGTTCTTCCGGACTCCAGTAAGTCCATTCGGCCGCATAGTCAGGCTCGTTCTGTACCGAGATGGAATATAAATTAATTCCCTGACTTTCGATATATTTCACGAAACTGTTCAGATGTGCCGCATACTGCGCGGATTTGGATTTATCAAGCTGATATTTGCCGCCTGTAATTGTGCCGTTGCCGTTGATACGCATCGAAGCCGGCGGATTCCACGGCGTTGCGAAGATGGTTGCGCCCATCTTCTGCGCGTATTTTGCGGTAGGTACGGCATTTTTCCATGCATTGGAATCATCACTGCAATAGATACGAAGAATGGTTAATCCGAGTTCATCCGCGCCGTTGCCGAAGGCTTTCTGACGCTGGGCATCTGTCATATCGCCCTGCGAAATCCATTCCGGAAGGTTGATGCCTCCGAAACCGCGGATGGTCTGATGTGTCGATGACGTATCAATCTGGCAGACATCGGCCGCGTGTGCCGGAAACACTGCCGCAAGACTGAGCATCATGGCGGCGGCGGAAATCGCCGCGGTGATTCTGAGTGAATGTTTCATGATAATCTCTCCTTCATAGAAAATTTTATGTAAAAATTTTAAAAAATATAACTATCTGTAAAATGATAAGATAGGGGGAATGGGGCATCAAAATTCCTTTGATACCCCTGATTTCTGTGCCGGTTCATCACCGGCAGTTCAGAAAGATGTATGAAAAAAATGTTGCCTGCTAAATTAATATTAGGGGGAATTGGGGTGTCAGGGAGACTGACACCCCAGATTTCTGCGCCGGTATTCCGGCCATTCAGAAAGA
>JAFUWP010000390.1 GCA_017483405.1 Oscillospiraceae bacterium
ATGAATTTCTGATTAAGGAGGTTTTACTTTTGAAAATCATTGTTCTTTCCGATACGCACGGCAATTACAGAGCATTGCAGAAGGTGGCACTTCTGCATCAGGATGCCGATATGTTGATTCATCTGGGGGACGGGGAACGAGAGCTGAATCAGCTCTTCAATTCCGAACCGTGGGCAGAACAGAAATTTCACTGTCTGAAAGGTAATTGCGATTACGGTCAGGGAGTGCAGGTATACCGCACTCTGACACTGGATTTGCCTTACGGACATCGGATTTTCGCGGCGCACGGAGATAATTTTCAAGTCAAGTTCGGCACGGCCAGAATCGCTTATGAAGCAAGGGAAAATCAGGCGGATATCGTCCTTTACGGACACACGCATGTCAGTGACTGCCGCTATGAAGACGGCTTATATATCCTGAATCCCGGAAGCCTCGGCCTTCCCCGTGACGGCAAACCGCCGAGCTATGCCCTGATTGATGTTTCCGAAAAAGGGATTCTGCCAAATTTGGTATTTCTGTAAATCGCCGTTCTGTATAATATATGCAGTCTGATTTCAAAAATTGCCGTTCTGGAGATGATGTTTCTTGAAAAAACAAAGCAGTGAGAAATACGCACTGTCATTCGGATTGGGTTTTCTGAGTCTGTTTGTCGTATTGCTGCCTTTAGTATGCTTGGATAAGGGATATTTTATTTATTATGGAGATTTTGTAGGCCAGCAGCTGCCTTTTTATCATCTGGCAAATGAAACCGTTCGGGATGGCGGTTTGTTCGGCTGGAGCTGGTATACTGACTTAGGAAGCAGTTTTCTCGGTTCGTATGCGTTTTATCTGGCCGGCAGTCCGTTTTTCTGGCTGACGGTGCTCCTGCCGGAACAATGGGTATTATATGCAGTTCCGTGGTTATTATGCCTGAAACATGGGCTGGCCTCCGTGACGGCTTATGCTTATATCCGCAGATTTGTGAAAAATCCGGATTCTGCGGTTATCGGCGGATTATTATATGCTTTTTCGGGATTTCAGATATTTAATATCTTTTTCAATCATTTTCAGGATGTGACGGCATTGTTTCCGCTCATGCTGATTGCGATGGAAGAATTAATCAATCATAATCGAAAAGGCTGGTTTGCGGCGATTGTCGCTGTCATGGCGATGCTGAATTATTTCTTCTTCGCCGGACAGGTCGTATTCCTGATATTGTATTTTATTATCCGGTGCAGATGTCAGGATTTTCATATCAGCCTGAAAAAATTTCTTGCACTGGCAATGGAGGCCGTTATCGGTGTATGCATCGCCTGTGTGATGCTTGTGCCGGCCGCACTCGCCGTGATTTTGAATAACAGAGTTTCATCCTATCTGTTCGGGCAGGATATGATATTATATTCCGATAAAACCCGAATTATCCGGATTATTCAGAGTTTTTTCATGATACCTGACCCGCCTGCCAGAACCAATCTGTTTCAGACCAAATATGCAAAATGGGCCTCTATGGGAGGGTATCTGCCGTTATTTTCCATGACCGGTGTGATTTCCTTCATGAGCCGGAAAAAGAAACACTGGGCAAGCATGATTGTTTATATCTGTATTCTGTGTGCCTTCGTGCCGGTGCTGAACAGTTCGTTCTATATGCTGAATGCCTCTTACTATGCAAGATGGTATTATATGCCGATTCTGCTTATGGCGATGATGACGGCTTATGTACTGGATAATCAGGAATGCGACTGGAAAAACGGCCTGAAAATTTCTGCCGTGATGCTGGGAATTTTCGGTGTGACAGCACTTTTGCCTACTAAAGATGATGACGGAAAAATTCAGATTCTTCAGTTCGCGCTGATTCCGGCTTATTTTCTGGTGCAGTGGATGGTGAGCGCGCTCAATCTGGTGGGAACGCATTATCTGTACCGTATGCGGAGAAAAAGACAATTTATCTGGAAAAAGGCAGTTCTGCTGACTTCCGCGGCATGTGTTGTCTGCACGGGAACGGTTGTATATTTCGGCAAGGCCATCGGCGCAAATTCCGGAGACTATATCCGAGAGGGCATTCACGGACGGGAAAACCTCACTGTTTCTTATGTTACTGATGAAGATGATTATTTCCGTGTGGATGTCTCCAAAGATTATGATAATTATCCGATGTTCTGGGGATTATCCAGCATGAGATGCTTTCAGAGCGTTGTCAGCCCGTCTATTATGAATTTTTATCAGAGCATCGGCATCGAACGGGATGTTTCTTCCCGTGCCGAACCGGAACATTATACACTTCGGGGATTGTTTTCGGTCAAGTATTATTTCGATAAAATCAAGCAAACTTCCGATGAGGAACAAAAACCTTTCGAGATGGCCGGTTTTGTCTATGACAGAACGGAAAACGGATTTGAAATCTATAAAAATAATTATTTTATTCCGCTCGGATTTACTTATGATAAATTCGTGACTGAAGAAACTATGACCGAAAAACAGAATTCTGTTCGGGAAAAAATGCTGATTCATGCCTTGATTCTGAATCAGGAACAGGCTGAAAAATATCAGGATATTATTACGGAAATCGAAAATGTTTCGGCAGTTTCGCTCAGTAAGCAGGAATATCTCAATGCCTGCGAAAAGCATCAGGCGGAATCCTGTTATGATTTTGTTTATGATTCCGGAGGATTTTCCGCAAAAATAGACCTCGAAAATCCGAAACTTGTATTTTTCAGCATTCCTTATGATGACGGCTGGTCAGCCGAAATCAACGGAAAGCCTGTCGAAATCGAAAACGTCAGCGGAGGTTTCATGGCCGTACGATGTGAATCCGGACAAAATGAAATCACATTTTCCTATCATCTGGCCGGACTGAAAATCGGATTCTGCATCACGCTTGCCGGAATACTCCTGCTGATGCTATATCTGATGTTCGGAAAGAAGTTATTCACAGATAAGCCGGATTCCCGAAATTATGACTATCTCTCAAGGGTAAGGGCATCGGATGCCTATATTGCCCATCTCAAATATATCGAAAATTCTGAAAGGAGTACTGAAACCCATGAATACCAATCATCTGAATGAAACCAAACTGGAAAGTCAGGAAATCTATCACGGAAGAATCCTGCATATCGAAAAAGATAAAGTCCGTCTGGAAGACGGTTCAGAGGCCGTCCGCGAAGTCGTCCGTCATTCAGGGGGGGTGTGTGTGCTGGCACTGACCGATAAGGATGAAATCCTGTTCGTCCGTCAGTTCCGCTATCCGCACAGTGCTGTGACGCTCGAACTCCCTGCCGGAAAACTCGAATACGGCGAAAATCCCGAAGAATGCGGAAAACGCGAACTGCTCGAAGAATGCGGATGCACTTCTGATGAATTCATCTATCTGGGAAAATTATTCCCCACTCCGGCTTATTGCAGTGAAGTCATCCGGATGTATCTCGCAAAGGGTCTGCATTACGGCGAACAGAATCTCGATAGTGATGAATTCCTCGATGTGGAAAAAATTCCGTTTGAAGATGCCGTCAGCCGGATACTTTCCGATGAAGTTCCCGATTCCAAAACGCAGATTGCGGTATTGAAATACGCGGCAATGAGGGCAAGAAATCAGGCATAAAAAAACAGGAACGCAATCCGCGTTCCTGCATAAGATAAGAGATAGAGTTTATACTTCTTTTGCTTGTGCCTGTTCTTCCGCCTCAGTGAGAGCGAGATAGTTATGATAGGCATCCAGAATTTTTTCTTCTATCATTTGACGGGCATCCGCCTGAATGGGATGTACAATATCGCGGAATACCCCGTTTTCGTCCCGCCGGCTGGGCATGGCGATAAAGAGCCGTGAATCGCCCTGCACGACTTTGATGTCATGAACCGCCAGCATGTTATCCAGTGTGATGGAGACAACAGCGCGCAGACGGCCTTCGGTCATGAGTTTTCGGATTTTGATGTCTGTGATTTCCATAATATTTATTAACCTCCTTAATCATGGAAACTGCTTTTTGAAAAAATTCTGATTCTGCATAATCAATTCTTAACGGAACATACTTTCAGGAAAGAATTGACAATTGTAACCAAAAAGCAGTATAAGAATAGTATAAACGCAATTTGTGTACTAAATAAGAAGAAATTAGGTGTATTTTATGAACAAATCAATTTTAGACGAAAAAAAACATATTCACTTTATCGGAATCGGCGGAAGCGGCATGTATCCGCTCGCACAGATTCTGCATTCCAAGGGATTTTATCTGACCGGTTCGGATAACAATGAAACCGAAACCCTTCAGGCTGTCCGGAATATGGGAATTCCTGTCATGTTCGGCCAGAGAGCCGAAAATATCGAAGGTGCTGACCTCATTGTGCATACTGCCGCGATTATGGCCGATAATCCGGAACTTATCGCCGCGAAGGCATCCGGTGTGCCGGTGCTCGAACGGAGCGAACTGTTAGGCATCGTCAGCAGTTGGTATCAGAATGCGGTATGTGTCTCCGGTACGCACGGCAAGACCACGACCACTTCCATGCTCGCGCAGATTCTGCATGATGCCGGAGTGGATTTATCTGCATTTATCGGCGGAAAACTCCCCTGTATCGGCGGAAGCGGATGCGCCGGCACAAGTGATATTTTCGTCTGCGAATCCTGCGAATTTGTCGATACGTTCCTGAAACTCTATCCGGATACTGCTGTCATCCTGAATATTGATGCTGACCATCTGGATTATTTCAAGACTGTTGATAATATTATCAAGTCATTCCATAAGTTCTGCGAACTGACTTCCAAAACAATTATCTATAACGGCGATGATGCCAATACCTGCAAGGCCGTGGAAGGCATTTCCGGAAAAGAAATGATTTCCTTCGGTTATGGGGAAAACAATCAGTATCGCGCTGTAAATCCGGAACATCTCGGCGGCCGGATGTCCTATATGGTTCTGAAAAACGGTCAGGAACTCGGCGAAATCGTGATTCAAGTGCCTGGGGAGCATAATATTCTGAATTCTCTTGCCGCAGTCGCCGCCTGTGATAATATCGGCATTCCGTTCGAGCAGATTCAGAACGGACTGAGAGCGTTCCGCGGTGCAGGCAGAAGATTTGAAATCAAGGGCGAAATTGATGGTATCACCATCGCGGATGATTATGCACATCATCCCACGGAACTGACTGCCACCCTCAGAGCCGCGAAGGAAATGCCCTATAAGCGGATATGGGCAGTGTTCCAGCCGTTCACATTCTCCAGAACGGTTCAGCATCTCGAAGAATTTGCCGAAGCACTCAGTATTGCAGATATTGCTGTCTTAACGGACATCATGGGTTCGAGAGAGAAAAATACTTGGAATATCTATACCAGAAATCTCGCCGAAATCATGGATAAAAATAAAACAATCTGGTTTCCGCAGGATGAATCCGCAGAATATACCGATGAACGCAAATATCAGAACTTTGAAGATGTCTGCAATTATGTGACAGAACATGCACAGTCCGGTGATTTGATTCTCACAATGGGATGCGGTGATATTAATAAAGTCGCTAAAATGATTCTTGAAACACTAAAGGAGAAGCATCATGAATAATCAGAGGTCAGAAGATATTCTGGAATTTGTACAGAAACGCATCCGTCAGGATGGCATCGCGCCATCCGTCCGCGAAATCATGCAGGCAGTCGGAGTACGGTCTACTTCGACTGTACACCGCTATCTGCATCAGCTCGAAAAAGATGGAAAATTACAGATAGATTCTACAAAAAACCGTGCTATTTTTGTATCTTCCTCCGTTCCGGAAGGAATTCCGGTTATCGGAGGAATTCAGAAAGATTCTGAAACGCTCGATAAATGCAATATCATCCGTTATTATGATTTTCTTTCTGAACAGAAACATCGGCATCCGCTGTTTGCTTTTTATCTGGAAAACGAATATCCGGAATTTCGCTTTCTGAAAGGCGATATGCTCATCGCCGAAAAAAATGATATGCAGCAATACGGAAAAATTACTGTTTTCCTGAACGAATCCGGAGAACTCAGGCTCACTGACCGCGAACTCCCCAGCGGCTACAGAGCCATTGGAACAGTGATTTCTATGGTACGGCATTACTAAACGAACAGGAGAGGAATCAATTATGATGAATAAAGTCAAAGTCGTTATCTGCGGAAAAGATTATGTCATGCAGACCGCAGAAGCCCCTAATTATGTTTACGGACTCGCCAGAACACTCGAAAATAAAATTACAGATTCCATGGACAGGCTCGGCGTTTCGCAGTATAATG
>JAFUWP010000391.1 GCA_017483405.1 Oscillospiraceae bacterium
ACAGGAACAGCCTGTTCACTACAAAGATGCAGAACGCTGTATCCGTGCGGCGAAGAAAAATAATGTACTCTACCGCATTGGTGACCTCTATGAATTTCTGCCGAATGTCCGCTGTTTTATCGAAAGCGCAAAAGCGGTTTGCAGTGTTTCCAAGCCGATATATCTGGATATTGGCGGCGCATCACAGGTGACATATCCTCTTGTGAGAATTCTTTCAGAAGCTCTCCCGTCCATGAGACCTTTTGAGATAAAACAGATAAGCAGAGAATCACATCCCTATGATGCCGTATCTGCCTCGATAGGCGGTATCACTACCCTGATGCAGATACAGAACGAAGTCGCACCCGATGACCCTGATAATTTTATGCATTATCTTCATCGGATAACGCTGATGACTGAACACGGCCGTCTCTGTCTGGAAGATACAACTGGTGGTGTCGTATGGTACGGGCAGATGTTTGTACCCGTGCATGAAAATGTCATCCTACAGGAATATTCTCCCGAAAAAGGTCAGATGTCCTCAGCACAGTGTATCAGGCTCTATGAAGTGCAGGAACAGAGCTTTTTAGAAGTCTTCCGTACCCAGTGGATACCAGCCATCGCTGAGGATATTCGCGGAATGCTCAGAATGTGCAGAGAAGGCACATCAGCCGAAATCAGCAGTTATTACACAAAAACCGTACATTCCGCAAAAATATGGCAGTCACTCACTTCGGAACTTGGATTTCCTGAATTAATTAAAGTCGAGAATCCGGAAAAATCAAATATTACCGATGTGATAAAAGCATTACAGAATACTTATAGGAGCGAAAAGTGAATATGGCAGATAATTACAGCAAGGCTTTGTCCTTGATAGAAAAACTCGAAAAAAAAGGCGTTTCTCTTTGGAAGGAAAACGATAAGATTAAGTTCAAAGCCAATACAGGCGCGTTACAGCCTGAAGATTTGGCGGAACTTAAGCAGATGAAAAGCGAACTGCTCGAACTGCTTGACCCAGAAAACAGAAAAATGAACTTAATCGAAAACAAATCCGAACGCTTTCAGCCATTTGTCCTGACCGATGTACAGCAGTCTTATCTGATGGGCAGAAGTAATCTGTTCGATTATGGCGGATTGGCTTGTCATATTTATCTCCAGCTGAACTATGACCGCCTTGATGTTCAAAAAGTTGAAGAAATCTGGAATTATCTGATTGAACGTCATGAAATGCTGAGAGCTGTCATTCATGAGGAAGGCTATCAGCAGATACTTGAAAAAGCACCTCATCTGACAGTAACAGATTATCAGGATATGCCAGCGGAAAAAGTGATGGAACAGATGGGACATCAGCAGTTCAAAATAGGGAGCTGGCCGTATTTCGGAGTCGGTGTTTCTAATTATGAAAACAGTGCCATCATGCATTTTTCGATTGAATTTATCATCGCTGACTGGACAAGTATCTGGATGCTGTTACATCAGTTTGAGGAACTGTATTTCGGCAGAATCAGCGAGATTCCCGAAATAGATGTCAGTTTCCGTGATTATGTCATTGCGGAAAAAGAACTGAAAGAAAGTGCCGCCTGCGAACGTGACAGACACTACTGGCTCAGCAGAATGGAAGATTTTCCTCTGTGTCCTCAGATTGATATTGAACCGTATTCTGCTGAAAAAGAGGCTCGTTTTGACAGAAAATCCTTACAGCTTTCTCCCGAACTCTGGGAAAATGTCAAGAATTTTGCATATCAGTGCAATGTAACACCTACCGCGCTTGTGCTGATGGCTTATGCGCATACACTGAGCTGTTACAGCGAAAATAAGCGTTTTACCATCAATCTCACCATGCTGAACAGACAGCCTTTGCATAAGAATATCGGCAAAGTCATCGGAGATTTTACATCGCTGACTCTGCTGGATATTAATCTTGATAATGATGATTCCTTTATCGAGAATGTGAAACGCACTAACATGCGCCTGTTTGAAGATATGGACCATAATCTTTATTCCGGTGTATCTTTCATGAGAGAACTTGCCAATAAAAAAGGAAGTGCGGCGGCTTCTATGCCTTATGTTTTCACGAGTGCGGTGGGATTGCTTTCTTCTATGGATAATGAAACTGTCAGCGGAATGGTATCCGGTATCGGTATCAGTCAGACACCGCAGGTATTCATTGACTGTCAGGTGATGGACGGCAGTTTCGGAATGCAGGTTAACTGGGATGTTCGCCGAGGTGTGTTCAAAGACGGCATGATAGAG
>JAFUWP010000392.1 GCA_017483405.1 Oscillospiraceae bacterium
ATGATGTTTCCGCCAGATACCACGGTCTTTCAGCTCATGACGAAGCCGTCTTCCCTTATTAGCCCAAACCTTGCTCCCAGTTCCCATGTGGCGAACAAGTACTGTCACTGTTCCGAATGTATTTCCAACTGCTACATCGTTAAGAATGCTGTTCCCAACATGTGCTATCTGTTTTGGCAATAGTTGTTTGTTATGCTTCTGAAAATATCTGTTTCTGATTTCTTCCAGACCGTTAATGCTTGGCTTATGTGCACGGGAGATACATTCCACACCAAGACGTTCACTAAATTTTTCTGCACGGCTGTCAGAATGGTTATTGGTAAGCAGATAGATTTCAAATCCCTGATTTTTAAGCGTGACAAATAAAGAAACGGTTTCTTTTGGCGGATGATGGTCATGCAGTTTGGCAATTGTTCCGTCAATATCGAAAGAGAGCACTTTCACACCATGATTCCTTAAAAGGTCAAAATTTACTGAAAAGATGCTTTCCTGATAGACATCAGGAACGTAAGTTTTTATCAGATAGGCATCTGACATGTCACTGAAGTTGCTCATGATAAAACCTCCTTATTGATTGATAATATGAATATCTCTCTGCGGATAGGGAATCGCAATCTGATGTTCATCGAATGCTTTCTTGACCCGTTCATGTAAATCATAGTAGAGATTCCAGTATTCGGCGTGGGTTGTCCAGACACGGACATAAATCATCACCGCACTGTCGGCAAGCTCCCCGATGCGGACAGTATAATTTTCCTGATGCAGAACAGCCGGATGCTGTTCCAGAATCTCGGAGATTAATTTTTTGGCAAGTTCGGAATCTGAATCGTATCCGATGCCGAAATTAATATCTAATCTGCGCTTCGGGTCTTCGGTATAGTTCTGAATCACAGCATTGGAAATCTGATTGTTCGGAATATAGACAGTTGTGCCGTCCGCTTTTTTGATTTTCGTCTGAAGAATGCCGATGACTTCAACTGTTCCGGTAATACCGGCATATTCAACGAAATCGCCGACTTTCAGAGGCTTTGAGAACAGAATCAGAAATCCGCCGGCCACATTTGACAAGCTGTCCTGCAAGGCGAGGCCGACCGTCAGGCCGACCGTGCCGATAACAGTAATAATCGAGGTCATCGGGACGTTCAGGACGGACAGCACAATGACTGTCACGAGAATATACAAGACCACTCGTATCAGCGAATGCAGAAAGCCAGAAGCCGTCTTGTCGAGCCGGCTTTTGGCAAGTGTTTTCTCCAGAAGTTTCAGAATAAATTTTGATAACAGCATTCCTAAAGCAAATACCAGCACTGCTGACCCTAAAGAAGGCAGTATGCCTCTGATATAATCCCACATGCCGGTAAAAACTGAACCTACATGTTCCGCTTCTCCGGAAAGTACTTCCCCGATTTCCGGAGCAGTTTCCGTTAATAATTCTGTAGTTTCCATTGTGAATTTCAACCCTTTCTGACAGTTTTTTCTTATTTTATTATATAACAGAACAGCAGTTTTTGTCAATAGAGAAATTTTTTGAAAAAACGCTTGCAAAATGTGTAAAAGTATAGTATAATAATTACGTATGCTGAATTTTTAAGAAATGGAGAGTGAACCAACATTATGCATCCCTTATTATTGGCAAATCAACTCATCATGCTGGCCGGCGGTATTGACGGCAACAAGCGTCCTCTGGACGATTCCGAAAAGTGGGGCGTTACCCTTGTCGGATTAGGTGTTGTTATCGCTGCGCTGGCGATTCTGGTTATTGTTATCATGCTGTTCGGCAAGATTTTCGACCAGATTAACAAGAACCAGAAGGCAAAAGCCTCTGCCGCCGCAGAAAAGAAAAAGCCGAAACAAGCCTCTGCTCCGGCTAAGAAAGAATCTGCTCCGGCGAAACCTGTTCCGGCAGCGGTCAAGCCTGCACCTGTTCCGACTGCGCCTGCTGTTCCGGCCGAAGATGATGAAGAAGTCATTGCTGTTATCTCGGCAGTTGTGGCGATGATGAGCGAACAGGACGGAAAAACTTACAGAATCAAATCCGTTGCCAAATCGCAGAGAAACAATGGTTTCGGCGGACGTTCCGCATGGGCGATGGATGGCCGCAGACAGAACGTCAACCCGTTCTGATTTTAAAAGAAAAGGAGATTTTAAGCAATGCTGCAAATTTTACAGGATATTCTAAGCGGTCTGTTTGAGACGAGCGGACTGGCCGGACTCGCGGCCGAACCTCTCAAACTGCTGATGATGTGCGTATCATTTTTATTCATGTATCTGGCAATCGTCAAAGGTTTTGAACCCCTTTTGCTTCTGCCGATTTCGTTCGGCATGTTTCTGTCGAATCTGCCTGCTGTTCTGCCGGAAGATATGATTTTTCATGCGGCCTACTGGAACGAGCCGCAGAGTGTCGAATGGCTCTGGAAGGTTCTGCATGACGGCGGACTGCTGGATAAATTATATCTGGGTGTCAAGTTGCAGATATATCCCTGTCTGATATTCTTAGGCATCGGCACGATGACCGATTTCGGCCCTCTGATTGCGAATCCGAAAAGCTTTCTGCTGGGTGCGGCCGCACAGGGCGGTATCTTCTTCACATTCTTAGCGGCCGGCTATATGGGCATGAGCGCGGCAGAATGCGGTTCTATCGCCATCATCGGCGGTGCGGATGGTCCTACATCTATTTATGTATCGAGCAAACTGCTTGACGGTGCGGATTCTAATCTGAATACAGGTACTATCGCACTGGCGGCTTATACTTACATGGCACTTGTACCGGTTATCCAGCCCCCGATTATGAGAGCTTTGACTACTGAAAAAGAACGCAAAATCAAGATGCCTCAGCTCCGTACTCCGTCCAAGACAGAAAAGATTATTTTCCCTGTTGTTGTTACACTGATTGTTGCGCTGTTAGTACCTTCTGCGGCCTCTCTGGTTGGTATGCTGATGTTCGGCAACATCCTGAAGGAATCCGGCGTTGCCGGCCGTCTGGTGGATACTGCACAGAATGCGCTGATGAATATTGTAACTATCTTCTTAGGCGTTTCCGTAGGTGCGACATGTACAGCATCCAATGTTGCAAATCTGGACTTTATCAAAGTGTTGATTCTGGGTGTTATCGCATTCAGTCTGGGTACATGCTGTGGTCTGGGACTTGCCAAGCTGATGAACTGGCTCAGCGGCGGCAAGGTGAATCCGCTGATTGGTTCTGCCGGTGTTTCTGCCGTGCCGATGGCGGCGCGTATCTCTCAGCAGGAGGGTGCAAAGGCTGACCCGACAAACTTCCTGCTCATGCATGCTATGGGCCCGAACGTAGCCGGTGTTATCGGTTCTGCGGTTGCGGCCGGTGTTCTTCTGAGCGTTATCAATTATTAAAATCAAGAGATTCCGGTTCTGGATTCCAGAGCCGGGATATTATTTACAGGAGAAATCACATGAAATTATTTTTTATCATTGCCCTGATTTTACTGGTTCTGAATCTGGGAATCCTCTGGTATCTGACAGCAAAAGGCAATCCTGAGCAAAAAGTAAAGAATATTTCGCTGAACTCTGTCAGTTTTGGAATTGTCTGCTTTCATACAGTCATAGGTCTGCTTGAATTTGCCGGTTTTCTGACATTTTACGGAACATTTCTGTTTATGGGGATTGTTTCGCTTCTGTCGTATCTTGCATTCTGGCTCTATAAGAAGAAAAACAGCCGTACCGCGGTGTTTGCTGTCAAGGCGGTTGCCATAGCGGCGGTGCTGGAGCTGACGCTTTTCAATATACCGTCTTATCGGGTATTCTGGGGCGGTTATGAAGAACGGACGCTTCTTGCATCCGAAGCCCATATCGAGTCCAGCACCACTTCTCTCAACAAGGACGGGGATGCTGTCGATTCTGACAACAAAGAAATGGTGCTGACCTATTGGGCGGTGGATATTCCGGTCAGGACGGTTTCGGCAGATGTGACGTTTTCAGATGAAGAAAAAGGCGTATCGACTTTTATTGTAGATGCAAAAGATGCCGCCTACAGCGGAAGATACCGGTATAATATCGCAGAAGATAAGATTGTTGCACTGCGCAGTAAGTCCAATACTCTGACACTGGAGCTTTCCGGAGCTGTCAGCGATATCCGTTTGAAATTCCAGAGCATTGGCAAAGGGTCTGTCACGGTACACAGCATGACTTTGAACGCAATGATTCCGTTCGAGATTTATTACAGCAGATTTCTGTTTCTGGTGCTGGGGAGCGTCTTTGTCTATGCGGTGATGCAGACGGTGTTTTTTGCGAAAAGCTATCGCGAAAAAGAAAAATTCTGCCGGATTGTTACACTGCTGACGGCAGTCTGCTGCTGTATCGCCACGCTGGGTATTTTGAACTATAAACTGCCGGCGGATTCCTGGGCAGAAAAAATCAGGGAAGATAAGGGCAATCAGGTTTCCAAGGAACTGGTGCTTGCATTCGAGCAGGGACATGTCTGGCTGGATGCCGAACCAACGCCGGAACTGCTGGAACTGGAAAACCCTTATGACAGATATCTCCGGGAAAAAGCGACAAAATACGAATGGGACCATGTGCTTTATAACGGCAGATATTATTCTTATTATGGAATTGCACCGGTGATTCTGGTATTTCTGCCGTTCCACAAGATAACAGGGTACTATCTGCCGAATGAACTGGCAGTCGCATTATTTTCAGTTATCGGCTTTTTCGGACTGGCTTTTTTCCTGATGGAATTTGTCCGGAAATGGTTTTCAGAGATTCCGGCCGGCATGTACCTGACAGCTATGCTGATGCTGTTCTTGAACTGCGGCATCTGGTTCAGCATCGGGCGGCCTGATTTTTATGAAGTAGCAATGGCATCGGGCTTTGCCTTTGTCACATGGGGCTGGTATTTCCTGTTCTCGGCGAATATCCTGAGTGAAGGAAAGATTTCTCTGCGGCGCACCTGTATTTCATCTCTGTTTATGGCCATTGCCGTACTCTGCCGGCCGACACTGGTACTCTACTGCATCTGCGGCGGAGCGTTCCTGCTGTTTGCGGTGAAGCGTGCTTCTGCATCCGGAAGAAAACAGTGCATATCCTATCTGCTTTGTGCCTTTGTTCCGATGGCCGTGCTCGGCAGTGTACAGATGTGGTATAACTATGTCCGGTTTGATTCGCCTTTTGAATTCGGCATACAATATTCCCTGACTATCAATGATTTTACTAAAGCAGAATTTCATCCCGCGCTGTCATGGATAGCAGTCTATAACTATCTGTTCAATGCGCCGGTATTTTCGGCAGAATATCCGCAGATTAACACAATTTATCAGGATATGCAGGTAAACGGCTTTTTCTATCACGATTTGGCTTCCGGCAACACCTCCGGCCTGTTCTGGCTGATGCCGCCTCTGCTGGCGTATCTGTTTTCGGGAAAGGCTCTGAAAGAGCTTCCGGACAGCAGGACAAGACTGGTTTCGGCAGTCCGCGTTGCCGTGCCCTGCGTCCTGATTCCGGTGGGAATTATTGCATCTGTATGGGAAAGCGGCTATGCGGCAAGATATATGTCTGACTTTGCATGGCAGATGATATGCGGTGCTTATGCAGTCATTTTCTTTCTGTATCTCCGGCAGAAAGACACGACAAAACAACAGTTTATCCGTCTTTTCATGTGCGGTTCACTTCTGTATACATGCGTTGTCAGCGGCGTGCAGATTTTTGATTTTATTTTCCAGTACCGGGACAAGCATTATGATTTTCCGGAAATGGCCTATATTATTGACAGACTCTTCACATTCTGGAGATAAGTGCATCCCCTGTCCGGCACGGCAGGGGATATTTTTTTCTGTCCTGTCATATATTTGTAATGTTAAAAATTTATGAAAATGCTTTACATATCCCGTATTTTGTGGTATTATGTAAATAAGAAATATTTTTTAGGGGAAAGGCCATATTTATGAATCAACTCAAACTCGTCACCGTCATACAGTCCCTGCTGATTACCGGTCTGATTCTGTTCATCGCCGGACTGCTTCTGTTCCGGAAACACGATAGAGAAGAAGTCGTTCCGGCTTCGCTGGAAACGGAAGAAACAAAATCTTATAATTATAATCAGGAATCGGATGCCGTTTACGAAACTACCGGACAGAAAATTTTTCTCCGTGATGCCGAAGTCGGTGAAATCTGGATTCCGGTGCTTGCCGATGTGCCTGCCTGCGAATATCAGGCAGACCAGTATGTCACCCGAAACGGCCTGATGTATTATACCGAAAATGGAAAAGTGACTTCTAAATTCGGCATTGATGTTTCCGCACATCAGGAAGAAATCGACTGGCCGACCGTCAGAAAAGCCGGTGTCGAATTCGCCATGATTCGCGCCGGATACAGAGGCTATACGGGAGGCAGTCTCGTCATTGATGACTATTTTGAACAGAACGTGCAGGGCGCACAGGAGGCCGGCATTGATGTCGGAGTCTATTTCTATTCACAGGCCATCACCCCCGAAGAAGCACTCGAAGAAGCCGAACTCGTGCTTTCTCTCATTGCTGATAAAGAAATTACATATCCCGTTGTTTATGACTGGGAACTCGTCACGAATGATGTCGCCCGTACAGATGATGTTTCCGTCAGGACGCTGACAGAGTGCAGTATTGCCTTCTGTGAGCGCATCCGGCAGGCCGGTTACATCCCGATGGTATATCAGAATAAAAGAACTTCTCTCCTGAAACTCGATTTGCCTGAACTGACGGATTATGATTTCTGGCTTGCGGAATACAATGACGAAGCTACCTATTATTATAACTATCAGATGTGGCAGTATGCCTCTGACGGAACTGTTCCAGGGGTGAACGGTCATGTTGATGTCAATATCTGCTTTAAAGACTATACCAATCCAGAAAACGGAAGTGATGAAAATGCGTAAAAAATATAAAACTGAACTGAGTCCGTCTGCGAGAATGATATTCACAATCTGGATGTTTCTGATAATTATCAATATTTTATCCAGATTCATGGCATCGGCAGTAGATTTTTATATACGCTATATTTTCCCGACCGTATCGGATTTCTGGTGCAGTGTATCGGGGCTGGCAGATTTTTCAGTCGGGGAATATATGATAGTTATCGGCATTGCGCTGGTGGGTATCGGGATTCTGAGTTTTCTGCTGTTTATGATATTCGCTAAGAGAAGGCGCGGAAAAATTGCGCGGATTTACGGGCATTTTTACGGATGGATTTTGACATGGCTGTTTTTTGTGCTGACGTTTCGATTTTTTATTCTGTATCAGGGGACACAGATGAGCACTCAGACGGATAACCTGACATTCGAGAATAAGAAAGTTCTCGAAGTTTATGAACTACTGGTGGAACAGGCCAATCAGACGGCCAAAAAAGTCAATCGCGATGATACTGGACATTTCGTTCTCGCCGAAGATACCGAGATGATGCGCGAAGCAAAAAACTGCATGAGACGTCTTTCACAGGAATTTCCGCAATATAAGGGTGTTTATCCCGATGCCAAACCGATAGCACATTCTTATTTTTTCACACAGCAGAATCTTCTTGGAATATATTTCCCGTTCTCGATGGAGGCGAATTATAATCCGGTTGTGTATGAAGTTAATCTGCCTGTCATTATCTGTCATGAATTCACGCATCTGAAAGGCAATATCTTTGAGGATGAAGCTGGTTATCTGGCATTCCGCGCCTGTCTGACGAGTGAAAATCCGGATTTTATCTACAGCGGATATATCAGTGTTCTGGGCTGGCTCGATTTGGATTTTGGTGCTGATGCCATCGCATGGGAGCAGTATCAGGAAATCACGGACAGGCTTTCTCCGGAAGTCCGCACGGATTTATACAGTTTCGTACCCGATGATTATTATCAGATGCATCGGCATGAAGAAGTCATCCCGACAGCCATTGTTTCCGATGTTGCAGATACTGTTATGGATGCCAATCTGAAAGCAAACGGCATTCCGGAAGGAAAGGAAAGCTATCACGGTTTGACGGGTCTGGTATTATGTTATTACATCTACGGCTGGTGATGCTTGCAATTTCCTGATGTTTATGCTATAATAATATCAGAAGAAACTCTGGAGAGGTGATACCGATGGAAGAAGAAATTTTTTATCCGGCGACCAATGATGTGATTTTTAAATCACTGTTTATCAGAAAGCCTAATCTGCTGAAAGGCTTTTTATCCGCCGTGCTGGAGATTCCCCGAAATGAGATAGTTAATCTGACTATCCGGAATACAGAACTTCTGCCCGATGTGTATGACGGAAAATTTCCAAGACTGGATATTCTGCTTGAAACGAAAGAAAGACTCATCAATATCGAGATGCAGAACGCTAAGACGGAAGATTATAAAGAACGTGTTCTCTTTTACTGGGCGGAAATGTATCCCAGAGAACTCGATAAAGGCAAACCCTACAATGCAGCTCCGGCAGGAGTCTGCATCAATATCATGAGTTTCAATATGTTTTCATGTGAAGAATATCATTCTGTCTTTTCTGTGTTTGAAAGAAACCGTCATGAACTTCTGACGGATAAAATGCAGCTTCATTTTCTGGAACTGAAAAAAGTCAGCAAAAAACCAGATGAAAAAAATTTCCTTCAGTTATGGATGCAGGTATTCAAAGCCAAGAAAAAGGAGGAATTCGAGATGCTGAAAACGGTCAACAGTACAGAGATTCAGGAGAGCGTAGATGTTATCTATGCGCTCAATGCAGACAAGCAGGTGCGTGAATTGGCTCGGCAGAGAGAAAAGGCGGAACGTGATTATCTGGCTGACATGGCGAGTGCGGAGGAAAAAGGTAAAAAGCAGAGAGACCTTGAACTTGCCTCGCTTTGGAGAGCAAACGGAATGTCCGAAGAACAAATTAAAAAGCTGTTAAGCGGAAATTTCTGATAAAAAAGCAAGGGCGGAAAAAGCCCTTGCTTTTTTAGTTTTCATCTTTTTCGTAATAGAATAGGTCAGCCGGTGTACAGTTTAGAGCATCGCAGATACTATTTAAGATATAACTGTCATAGCGGACAATCTTATTTTTATAATATTTATCAATTGTCTGATATTTAATTTTTGTTTTTTGAGCAAGCCAGTATCGGGTAACTTGCTTTTCCTCC
>JAFUWP010000393.1 GCA_017483405.1 Oscillospiraceae bacterium
CTGACGGAACGCTCTACACAGGCTGGACAACATGCCCTGAAAGGCGCGTTCAGGCGCATAATTCCGGAAAGGGCGCGAAATATACCCGTTCGCGCCGTCCGGTAAAGCTTATCTATACAGAAGAATATGATTCCAAATCCGATGCGCTCCGGAGAGAATACGAAATCAAACAGCTCTCCAGAGCGCAGAAATTATTGCTGATAAAAAATAAACAAATTATGAATTAGTTATGAATCAATTAAAAATGCTATAATTATTCATATTTTCATGAAAGATACTCCCGAAATCGTTGTAGATTTAAGATAAAAATTTAGATTAAGATATAATTAATCATTGAAATTCTTCCGGATTTCCGGTAAAATATACAATAAAGACACGAATCGTTCACAAATTTTATCATTTCAGAAAGAGTATGAAGACATTAAAGGAGGACTTTTATGAAAAGTTTACGAAAAAAAATCATCAGTGCGCTTGTCGCCTGCGCAATGGCGATACCGGCTGTTCCTGCCGGAATTGCCAGCACAATGACGGCATCCGCCGCCACGGCGAACTGGAAGTTTGACTTCGGCGGTGACGGAACGACTTCCGGCTATACGGGAGTTAGTGCATCGACAGCGTACAGCAGTTCGCTGGGCTACGGCTTCGCGCAGACCGGAAATGTTTCCGATGTCAATGCCGGCGGCAGTGGTGCTGGAAGTGATGCCGTTCAGTTCACTTCCGATGATGCATCCAATACATTCAATGTCGATTTGCCGACAGGCCTGTATGAAGTCACCGTGACAGTCGGTAACGCGCCGCGCTGTTCCATCAAGATGGAAGGCATGATGCAGATGATGAACCTTACCAGACTCAACGCGACAGAAACGATTCAGCTTCCTGTCACGGATGGTCAGCTGAACATTCAGGCAGTGACCGGCATCGCCAACGGACAGCGTTCGATTTCCGCGATTGAAATCAAACAGCTGAATACGACCGGTGTGATGAATCCGCATGTCTGGATTTGCGGAGACTCGACAGTAGCAAACTACTACAATCAGGCGGATACCGCCCAGCATGGCTGGGGGCAGATTATCGGAAATTATCTTTCCGGAACGCCGGCATCGGGTTATGTTGTCAGAAACATGGCGACATCCGGCCAGTATGCGAAAGGCTTCGTAGACGGCGGACAGTTCGAGCCGATTGAAACTTATGGTAAAGCCGGAGACTATTATATTATCTCCATCGGCATCAATGATACGAACTATTCCAACGCAACGGAATATTATGAAGTTGTCACGGATATGGTTGTCAGAGCGAAGGCAAAGGGCATGACAGTCATCTTGGTAAAACAGCAGGGTCGTCACGGCGATTTGAACCGTTCTCCGATGCTTACAGGCAGATGGTTCGGTGGACAGCTCGATACCATCGGCGCAGAACAGGGCGTGAAAGTCGTTGACCTGTTCACTGCATGGCAGAATTTCGGAATTTCCATCGGCGGTTATGATGCCATGACCGAATATTATGCCGCAGATGATGATTTACATCAGAGTATTATCGGTTCGACAAAGCTGGCTGAACTCATGGCTGACCTCGCTTTTGAAGAAGAAGCCGCTGAAATCGGCACGGAATATTTCATGCTCCGCAACGGCAATTCCGGACAGTATCTCGCTCTGACGGATGCTCCGGCGGATGGTACAAATGTCGCTCAGACTGAAAATCCCAGCATTAATAATAAATATGCTGTCTGGCGCGCAGAATCCGCCGGAAATGGTTATTATCACATCTACAACTGTGCCGGAGACGGCTCGAAACTGCTTGATGTCACAGCTGCACGTTCTGCAAACGGTACAAATATCGAAGTCTGGAAAGATTCTTCTACCAATGCGCAGATGTTCAAATTTATCAAACAAGATAACGGCAGTTATGTCATTACAACCAGATGCTCCGGCGACAGCAGTGCAGTCGAAATCATCAATGCATCCCTCGAAAACGGCGCGAATGCGCAGGAATGGGAACGCAACGGACATGCTTGTCAGACATGGTTCTTGGACAGCGTTACCGAAGCCAAAAAAGATACATCCATCGCAGGCGATATTAACAATGACGGCATTGTGAATATCTATGACCAGATTCTGCTGAAAAAACAAATTGCAAAACAGAATTTCACCCATCAGACATGAAAAACTTTCGACCTGAATGGTGATGTCAATATTGATGCGCTTGATGTCAATGTTCTGACTAACTTCCTCCACGGCAAAGGCCTCGAAAGCACCGAAACCGGAAAGAAAGTTTATTATGCAATTGATGCCGCCTATACAAGATGTTTCTATGAAGATACCAATGCCGGATTCACATCCGATGCGTATCTGAATCTCTATAACGAAACCGGAAGTTTTATTGAATTTACAGTAGATGCCCCGAAGGCTGGAAATTATCTCTGCACGTTCAATATCGCAAACGGCAGTGCGGCTAACAGACAGATGAAGATTCAGGTTAATGATAATACGGATTACTGGCTTCAGGACTTTCTGACAACCGGTGCATGGACAACATGGCAGGAAAGAGCGATTGTTCTTCCGCTGACAGCCGGTGCAAACATCATCCGGCTGACATCCGCAACTGCTGATGGAGGCCCTAATATCGACTATCTCCGGACGGAATGGACGGATGAACCCATTGCAGAAATCTACATCGCACCCGAACCGGAAACTCAGCCGGTTTCTACGACCCAGACTATCTACATCGCTGGTGATTCTACAGTACAGAGTTATCGTGCAAGCTACGCTCCTCAGCAGGGCTGGGGCTACTATTTAGGCGACTACTTCAATGCAGATGCCGTAACAGTTTCCAATCAGGCCATCGCCGGCAGAAGCTCCAAGAGTTTCTATGATAACGGCAGACTCCAGACAATTCTGGATTCCATGCAGAAAGATGATTATCTGCTGGTACAGTTCGCCATTAATGATGCCGCTTATTCCAATGAAGAAAGATATGCTCCCGTCTGCGGAAATGTGGATAATCCCACAGAAGGCTCTTACGAATGGTATATGGAAAAGTACATCGAAGGCGCACTCGAAAAGGGCGGTACTCCGATTCTGGTGACAACCGTCATCGGCCTGAAAGCCTACTCAAACGGACAGTTTGTCAACAGCTATACAGATTACTGCAACGCCTGCAAGAGCATGGCAAGCAAGTATAACATTCCGTGCATCGACCTCAACACGCTGATGGTGAATCATTATAACGCTATCGGCTATGATACAGCATATACCTATCATCTGATTGGTGCAGTGGAAGGCTCTACCGATACCACACACTTCACCGAAACCGGCGCGAATGCCGTTGCAGGACTGGTTGCGAATGCAATCAAGGGTCTGAATCTGGATATTTCCGCACAGGTCAAGTAAGATACAAAAAATTCTCTTGTTCCCGATGTGAGAACAGGAGATTTTTTTATTTAATCATCATCTTCGATTTCGATAATTGTGATAAACGGATTTTCCTGAGAGGCATCTTCAAAAGTTCTGAGGATTTTCTTATCCATCTTATC
>JAFUWP010000394.1 GCA_017483405.1 Oscillospiraceae bacterium
AACTGAACGGGAAGATGAGGATTTCCGCGAAGATGCCTGCCCTTTGCAGAGTCAGCCTCAGCAGATTTTCCCCGATGTCACTCCCCCTGGAATGGCTTATGTCCCCTATCAGCTCTGGAGTGATGATATTTATGATTCCCAGACGGGCATGAAACAGGGAACTCTGTTTCCCGTTCTGGATTTGCCCTTCTCCCCTGCCGGAGGTGACTGCTCATGAATCGGCGTTCTCAGCTTCTGTGCATGATTCAGAAATATGATTTTGCTCTCTATGACCTGATGCTGTATCTGGATACCCATACCAGATGTCAGGAAGCTCTCGCACTGTTCCGGAAATATAAATCCCAGCGCGAAAAGGCCATTGCAGAATATACGTCCCGATTCGGGCCACTTCAGGCGATTCATCAGCAAAGCGAATCTGAATGGGAATGGGGCAAAGGCCCTTATCCGTGGGAAAAGGAGGCGAATTAATCTGTTATGTGGATTTATGATAAAAAATTAAAATATTCATGTGATACATAAATCCTATAAAAAAATCAGATAAACTGTATCTTCAAGTTTAAATCTGTATCAGATTTCCGATAGCATCCTCTTTCGGTTTTAAAATAATCTATCCGGATGATAATTGAATGTAAAAGCCGGTTCTTTTCTTCGGCATCCGCGTCAGAAAAATGCGCGAGGACATATTCTATCTGCGTGATGCTTTCTTCCGGAGAGCGTTTCGGGTGAGTTTCTTCTTTCTGACAGGCAGAAAGCTGTTCTTCAATGGCATGTTTTTTCTGATTCAGAATTTCCATCCGTTTCAGAAAAGTATTTGTATCATAAATTTCCTGTTCTAAAAAATCATACAGTTTATTCTGCTGTCTGGTGAGTTTTTCAAGTTCCTGCTCCAGTACTTCTCTAGGATTTTCTGCTTTTGGCTTTTCCACCTGATTTTGCTGTTCTTTCATTTCTTTCAGTTCTTCGATACGATAGCGAAGTGCTGCCATTAAAGTAGTGTCTACCGCTTCCAGAGAGGAACTGACTGATTTTCCTGCACATTGCTGATACCGGCAGAGAAGATGCGCTTTTCCCGAATTTTTAATGAACCTCCTGCCCATTTGATGACCGCATGAACCACAGTATAAAATATTATGATAATAATTGCATAACTCTTTTTTTAACGTCACTTGTGCTGACGGATTGGAAATCCGCAAATTCTGTACTTTCTGAAATACTTCCTGTTCGATAATTGCTGGATGCAAACCCTGATAATAAGTATCTCCGTTTTCTTTTGTATGCCATTGCAAAAATCCGGCATAGACAGGATTTTTCAGAATCTTCCGGACACTTGGCAACTCCCACAGCGGATTCTTTCTTGCCGGAATGCATCTCCGATTCAGCTCTGATGTGATAGCTCTTGCACCTTTTCCGCTGAGATACAAATCATATATCAACCGAACAGTTTCGGCTTCTTCCGGAACGATTTCCAGCGTATGAATTTTCGGTTCAGGCTGAATCTTTCTGTAACCATACGGTGCATCCGGACTGATATAACAGCCTTCTTTGACTGCCGCGAGCCGTCCTGCCTGCATTCTTCTTTTGATGGTCTTGTATTCCCGTCTGCTCATAAACAGACTGAATTCAAAATACTCCTCATCAAATTCATTGTTCGGGTCATAAGTTTTAGCAGGTGTGATAATCAGCGTTCCGGAGTCTTTGAACGCCTGCGCTACAATACCTTGGTCAATTGTGTTTCCTCTTGCGAGACGTTCAATCTCCATGCAGAGCACTCCGGTATATTTTCCTGTTTCGATGTCGGCAAGCATAGCCTGCATCTGCGGTCTGGAAGCAATGCTGTCACCGCTCACGATTTCACGGTATTCTTTCACGATTTGCAGATTCTTTCGCTTGGCAAGCTCCAGCAGTGTCCTTTGATGCCGTGCGAGCGTTTCGCCTTCACCTCTGGCTTCGGCTTCTGCATCCACTCTGGATTTGCGCAGATAAATGCAATAGGTTTCCAAATATATCACTCTTTCTATATAAATTTCCGTCCGGTCTGAACGACTGGACGGATTTTATGATTCATCTTGTCTTGCAATCAATTTTTTCAGTTTCTTGTCAAATGTGAGAATCTCATGTCCTTCATGAAGATGATATGCCGCAAGAAGACAGTCAACAAAATCAAGAGAAGTCTCAGAATAGTATTGCATACAAGTTTCGATGACCGTCTGATTTTCTGTCTCTACATTTTCCAGTTCTGTAAATTTCAGAATAGCATCTGCTATCACAGTTCTGTCAATCTTATATACACGTTTCAGAACATGTACGACTTCTTCCAGAACGGCATCCTGTACATGAACTGTTCCGGATAGAATAGCTGTTCTGACTTCTATTGCCATTTCAAGATTATCATGCATGATAAATCGAAGAAGATAATTAGCATCGAGGAGTCTCATTTTTATAATCCTCCCAGAAATTTCTTTCCTGTTCCTCAGCTTCTTCCTCAGATGCACTCTTTTCCAACGAAATCAAGTCTGGATTGGCATATTCATGCAGAATTCCCATGACAGCGTCAACATCCTCTGCTTTTTGCTTTCTGGCTTTTGGCGCACGAAGAAGCAGAAGCAGAGCTTTCTTTTCTTCTTCTGACATCTCCGTAATCATGTCGTAAAGCATTTGCGTTGTACTCATAACATCATCCTCCTTGTTCCTAGTATATGCTGTTTATGCTTTTTTCTCATTTTATGCGGCTGTTCCGTCCGGTCTGAACGACTGGACGGATTTTTTATTTTTTGAAAATATCACTGTGCGTTCCGGTTCTTGCCAATGACAGCACAAGAATATCATCTATCAGTTCATAAACAAGAAGC
>JAFUWP010000395.1 GCA_017483405.1 Oscillospiraceae bacterium
GGTAATCATCAGACTTGTCAAATCATGTGGAAAATCAGGATTTTCGCCGAGAATCAGAATATTATCATCCACCGGAAGAATTGTCCGGTAAGCGGAATCATCCCATATTCCGCCGGCATAGCAAAGCCCTTTGCGGTCAACGGAATAGCGTCCGAACCAGCACCCGATGGCATAACTTATCAGAGATTTGATTTCTCTCTGCAAATCGGCCTTTCTGACAGTGATGCCTTTATCATCCACATCAGGGGAAAGCTCCTTCTGCAATCCGTAGCGTTCAATAAAAATCCGGTTGAGTTCTTCTTCATTGGCTTTCAGTCTGCTGAAACGCTGTTGACATGCCTGTTCCCATTGCTGATAGTTATCGGAAATGCGCCTTGCCATAAAAATCCTCCTGCCGTATGATAAATCAGGAATATTCCGAAGTGACCTGAAAATATTCTTCCAGACAAAAACCGCTGTGATAAATTTTATCAGCCCAGTCTTTTCCCACATAGCGGATATGCCATGATTCGTATTTATAGCCGGTAAATTGTTCTTTATCGCGCGGAAAACGTACAATAAAGCCGAACCGCCATGCATTTTCCTCCAGCCATACGGCTTCGGGCGTATCATTGAAGGCATCCCCAGGCCAGTTGACATCAATCACCATGCCCGTTTGATGTTCGGAATATCCTGCTCTTGCGGAAAAGCGGTCAGCTTCTTCTTTTCCGTAATCACTGCAATAATCATCATACAGATAGACCTGTGTATCATAAGACCGGAAATCCGAATGTGAAAACAGATACAATCCGGCTTCTTCGGATGCGGCCGCTCTCAGAGCAGAAAAAGCTTCTTCTGTTTCGGGAGTCATGCCGTGAGGATTGTAATCAGACGGCAGAGGATAAGTTTTATTCACCAGCATGATGTCATTGACATAAGTGATGCCGCCGATAACCTGTATATCTTCGCGGACTCCGGAAACTTCCTGAACGGGGTCACAGAGGATATGTTCCGGCTGAGGGAGTTCTTCATCTTCGGGATATACCTTGACGGTGATTTCTGCGGAGACATCCGGATTGCTGACGGAAATTACTCTGATAACGCACTCCCCTGCCCCGATGGGTGAAATTCTGCCGTTTTCGTCAACTCTGGCAACGGAGGAATCAGAAGATTCCCATACTGCTGACAAATCGAGTGCATCCGCCGGCGACATGCGGACAGCCGGAATGATGTCTTCATCATCCGTATGCATGAAGGCTCTGTAAAAGCTCAGGGAAATATCTGTCACTGTTCCTTCCGGAAGTTCCGTTTCCGTAACGGTTTCGGAAGTTGGTTCTTCTGTTGTTTCGGGGATTTGTGATTCTGATTCGACAGCCGTTTCCGCGATGAGAACTTCCTCAGTTTCGGGACTGCCGGATTTTCTGATTATCAGCAGAATTCCGAGAATCAGACATAAAAATACTGCTATGATAAGCAGAACGGAAAGTAGATGCTTTTGTTGCTTTTTTGATTTTCTCATGTACGACCTTCCTGTCATTGTTTCATGATTCTATTATAGCACAGAACCCTCACCGGAGTCAAGATACTTTCTTTCAGGAGAAACAGAAATCAGCCGTATCTTATGAGATACAGCTGATTTCCGCATTTTTTTCATATCAGCCTGCCGATGCAGACTTCATCATTTCTTTGCCAGCATTCCAAGCCTGTCCGACTTTTTCGCCGGTTGCATAATAGCCGGACTGGAACTGGTCAAAAATCAGGGCATTAAGTTTAGAAGGGTCAATCTTGCCGTTTTCGGAAAGAACGGATTCTTCCGCACTGACGTTAACGATTTTCCCGATAACTGCATAAATATTTTCAGTTTCCACGACTTCTGCGAATTCACATTCGAGTGCTACGGGGAATTCTGTAATCACGGGCGCATTGACATGAGCACTTTTTTCGGCATGATAGCCAGATTTTGCGAACTTATCGGGCATTTTGTTTCCGGTTGCGATTCCGAAGAAATCCGCGCCTTCGATATGTGCCTTATCTGCGATGCTGACGGTAAAAGCCTTAGTTTTGAAAATATTCTGTGTTGTTTTATGGTCTTTGTCGATAATCAGAGCGACTTTATCCATCGCGCAGACAGTACCCCATGCGGCATTCATGACATTGACGACATCATTTTCATCGTAAGCGGCAATCATCAGCACGGGCATCGGAAATAACGCCGGCTGTACGCCCAAATCTTTTCTCATAAAAATAATCCTCCTTGATAATAACTAAATATAATACTGACAGAAACTATCAGATTTTTTCAGGCAATGGCTTCGGTCATTTTTCTTTTCTGACCTCTACACTGATAATGATGCAGTGTTCCGCTGTAGATTCCCCAGTAAAACACACTGCGGCATCTGTTATTTTTGCAGTGATAATATTTTGTAGGTTCTTCCCACACGCTCTGCGTATCGAAAGCCGGAAATTCTGCGAGCTGAGTATTTCCGCAGTCAGGGCAGGCGGTACAATATTTCTTTTCTTTCATAACAAGTCCCCCATATATTTTTCTTTTATGATTTCAAGCCTGACGGATAAAATACATGACTGTAGTATTATTATAACTCTGATTTGTGTTTTTGTCAATAATTGTTTAAAACTTTTTGAAAAAACTGTTGATTTGCACAAAAATCAAGAGCGATTTCTGGGCAAGATTTCTTGATGCAAACTGAAAATCAGATATTATAAAACCGCCTTTTGCATGACACACAAGGCGGTTTCTGATTTTCTGATATTACAGCGCACCCACAATTTTATGCGGCAGATAACATTCTTCCAGATAAGAAATATCTTCTTCCGAAAGCTTAATCTGAAAGGCATTGGCAATATCATCAAAATATTTTGGCTTGGTTGCGCCGATAATCGGAGAGGCAACACCTTTCGCCCAGAGCCATGCAACAGCAATCTGCGACATCGAGACATGATAGGTTTCAGCAAGTTCTGCGACACGCTTGACAATCTGCATATCCTGTTCCTGCGTACTGTCATATTTGGAAACGGCAACTTTATCCGTCTGACTGCGTTTAGAATCTGTTTTCCATTCCGGACGGCTCAGTCTTCCGGCGGCAAGCGGGCTGTAAGGTGTCAGCGAAACGCCGTACTGCTGACAAATCGGAATCATTTCGCGTTCATCCTCGCGATACAGGAGGTTATAGTGATTCTGCATAGAAATAAACTTTGTCCAGCCGTTTTTCTCGGCCGCGAACTGCATATTCATGAACTGATAGCCATACATTGCGGATGCGCCCAGAGCACGGACTTTTCCGGCTTTCACGAGGCTGTCGAGCGTTTCCATGGTTTCCTCAATCGGCGTATCATAATCGAAACGATGAATGATATACAAATCGATATAATCCGTGCCGAGCCGTTTGAGAGAGTCTTCTACAGAATTCAGAATACCCTGTTTTGAGAGTTTTCCTTCATTGAAATATACTTTTGTTGCGATAACAACTTTATCACGGGCGATATTTTCGCGGATGGCTCTGCCGAGAAATTCCTCACTTGTTCCATGAGAATAGACATTTGCAGTATCGAAGAAATTAATTCCCAAATCGAGGGCTTTTCTGACCATGACAGCACTGTCCTGATAGTTTAGAGTCCACTGATGAAAATCTTCTGACGGAACGCCGAAACTCATGCATCCTACACTGAGTTTGGAAATTTCGATTTCTGATGTGCCTAACTTGGTATATTCCATAATAAAAAATCATCCTTTCGTAAAATAATAATTATCAGAACTGATTCTTCAGGATTTCAGTAAACAGTTCTGTATGCTTGGAAGGTATATCGGCTTTCATAAAAGCGCAGTATCTCCTGATAACAGGTTTTCCGTTCCGCAGGAGCTTGATTGCCTGTACTGCGGAAGGGAGTGTATCTTTATTTCCTTCAATTGGCAGAAAGCCTTTCCCCTGAATGACCTGCATCTGTGCATCATCAAGATATTCCGTGAAAATAATTTCGCTCTGAAAGCCTAAATCATTAAGATAAAAATTTCTTTCTGTTTCCTGCTGATTTTCCGAAGAAAGCAGAATCAAAGGCAGATTTTTCAAATCACTGATTTCGGCTTCATCGAGCTGGGCGAGCGGACTGTTTGCCGAAATTTCGGCATAATATTCCCGTATCTCCAGAACGATATTGATATATTCATCTGAAAAGGCGCGTCTCTGGTCATTCAGGACAATATCAAGCGCATCATTCCGGAGCATCGCGTATAGAGCATCATGATTCCCGTGAATGACTTCTACTGATACATCCGGAAACTGTGCTGTAAATGCAGAAACCGCATTCTGAAACTCACTTCCGCCATAGCCTTTGAGCACACCAATCCGGAGAAATTCGCCGTGATTTCCGCTGATACGCTGTAATTCACGGCAGATTGCATCATAATCGGAAACGAGTATCAGACTTTTTTTATAAAAATACTCTCCTGCTTCGGTGAGGGTAAAACTTCGTTTTTTACGGTTCAGGAGCGTGACACCGAGTTCATCTTCAAGAGCCTTGATTTGCTGGGAAATCGCCGACTGCGAAATGAAATGTGCTTCTGCGGCGGCGGTGAAACTGCCGAATTTCACCACTGACTGAAAATATCTGATTTGTTTGAGCATAATTATTCTGTTACATCAGTAGATGCGGCGAGTTCTGTCTGAGTCTTATAATCGGCTACACGTTCTTCAAGTCTCTGAATGGTCGCCGTCAATGCCTGAGAACCGAGCACCATTCTGAGGGGAGCAGATTCTTTTTCAGCACTTTCGATAATACGGGATGCCATTTTTATCGGGTCACCAGGGGCAAGTCCCTTTGACGGGTCGAGCATATTCAAAAAGCCGTGAACATGGTCATATTCTGGCATCAGATTCGCAACGTGCGCCGAACCGTATCGGAATTCCGTTCTTGCACCACCTGGCTCAACGATTGTGATGCCGATATTGAATTTCGCAACTTCCTGCGCTACGGATTCGCAGAAACCTTCAATTCCGAACTTTGTGGCATGATACATGGAATTAGCAGGAAAAGCCACCTGACTGCCATAACTCGAAATCTGGATGATGCGTCCGCGGCCCTGTTTTCTCAGATAAGGCAGACTGTCGCGGATTATCATAATCGAGCCGGTAAGATTAGTATCCAGAATTTTCTGAATATTTTGATAATCCAGTTCTTCAGCCGCGCCGAAAAGTCCATAGCCGGCATTATTGACAATCACATCAATCGTTCCGTGTTTTTCAAACATTTCGGGGATGAAGCTGTGGATGCGTTCAAAATCAGTAACATCGAGAA
>JAFUWP010000396.1 GCA_017483405.1 Oscillospiraceae bacterium
CAGTGCGACAGAAGTCGGTCAGATGCTCGGCATCTCTGCGAACAAGGTCGGTAAGACTGCCAATGCCTATCAGCTCAAAACGGAAGAATACGGCATTTTCGTGCTCGACAAGTCACGCTACAGCGACAAGCAGGTGACAACCTTCCGCTACTATATGAAAGCGGTTCAGAAACTCGCCGAAATCCTGAATATCAATATCATCAGAAAGGCGGTTCTCGCATCATGAAGAAGACTGGAAAACTGATTATTCACAATAACGGCTACCTCGACCAGAACGAAGCAACGACTGTCCGTGTTGTTCTGGATGATAAGATGCTCGCCGAACTTAATGCACTCTCTAAACAGACAGGAATCAGTCTGCAACAGCTCGGCAGAATCCTGATTGAATATGCCCTCGACAATGTCGAAGTGCAGAAGTGAGGTGCATCATGACAGATAATATCTACAGAATTTATATTCTGCTTGTGGCCGGATTCCTCGCTGTTCTGATTGCTTGTCTGGCTGGCGGAATCCTGATGGGTGATATGTTCCTGATGGTGCTTTCATCCGGTGCGGTTCTGCTGACGGCGTTTCTTCTCTGCCGGATGATTTATATCCGGAAGAATGACCGGCTTGCAATGCTCAATCGCCTGAAAGAACTCCGCCGTCTGGAATCAGAACAGGCTGACCGCCAGCGTGAACGGGAAATCCTCTGGCTCGAATTCGATATTTACGACAGTCTCCGGAAAGGCAGGTGGTAATATGCCGAAAAAATATCGTGTTGTTGACCTGTATGAAAATACTGGTATTCTCGGAGATGCAGACACGCTCGAAGATGCTCAAACCATCGCCGGACAGTGGGAGTATGAAACTGACGGTGAATGCGATGTCGTCATCATGCAGTGGGATGATACCTATCAGGCTTATGTTGCTATGAAAAGAAAAAGAAAGGAGGATGCATCAGCATGAAGCATTACAAAAAAATTCACAAGTATATCAAGCCGACTTATAAGTTCAGGGAAATTTCCGAACTTCAGAAACTTCCGCTTGATGTCAAAATTCAGATTTCTGTCGAAGTCATCCGCAGGGCACTCCGGAAAAGTCCGTATCTGAAAGCGGTTGCTTTCAGCGGCGGCAAGGATTCTCAGGTTGTCAGTGACCTGATGGAACGGTTCTTTCCGTATGAATTCAAGCAGATTCACTGCATTTTCGGCAATACCGGAATTGAATTCCCCGAAAGCCTGCAATTTGCCCGTGAATATGGAAAATCCCACTACGGCGACAGATTTCATGAAACCAAACTCCTGAAGCTCGAAGAAGATGAACTCCGCTATGATTTCGCCGTCCGGCTCGTTGCGGAACTCGAAGAAGAAAACGCCCTCGATGAAATCCTGAAACCGGACGGCAGAATGAAAAGTCAGAAAGCACTGATTCAGGCGGCTCTGAAACGCGGTTACACGCTGGACAGAACAAACTGTTTCTTCAAAGGGCATCCCATGAATTTTGCTTACTGCGTGGAACAGTACGGCGCACCGCTTCTCGGAAAAGCTGTTTCCAAACTCGATGCACACCGAATCAATGTCGAGTGCTTTCTGAAATATTCTCAGTCCGGTACGGATAAAGACAAACTCAAAGAATATTATGCTGTTCTCAAATCCTGTAAATTTTCTCAGCATTGTTGCAAGCTCCTGAAAAAAGAACCTTCCGAACGCTTGCAGGCGGAACTCGGTGTCGGTATGATTTTCAAAGGCCTGATGGCTTCGGAAAGCCGTACCAGAATGACAAGCATCGCTACAAGAGGCCATATCTTCGCAGGTCATCGGGAACATATCCAAAACGGTGCGTTCTGGCACATTTCGCCGATTGCACTCTGGACGGATGCCGATGTCTGGGCGTATATTCATAAATATCGTATGGAATATTCTCCGCTCTACGATATGACCTATACGGCGGATGATGGTACAGTTCAGCATATTCAAAGAAACGGGTGCATCATGTGCGGGACAGATATTCAATTCCGGAATAATCATCTTGCAGTCCTGCGGCAGACACATCCGAAAGCATGGGAATCCTGTATGCAGAAATTCGGCTATCAGGAGCAGTTATACAAGCTTTTCAGAATCAAGAAAAATAAAAACATTCTGGATTCCTGCACCGATGAGGGTACAAGAGCACGGCTGATTGACCGGTTCGGCAGTATGGAAAGCCTGATGCATGACCGTCCGTGCATTTATGATGAATTCGGCGGACTGGTTGACCTGACCGGTACGGGACTCGATTCTGAATATGATGCCGAAGTACTGATGCAGGAAGACGGTCAGCTCCTGATGATATAAAAAGAAGCCCTCTCCGCAGAACCGGAAGAAGGGCACACCAAATAAACCAATTTAATTTTAGCATAGAAATCTGCTTGTTGTCCGGAAGACTTACAGAACGCTGAAAGACAGTTGCTTTACGGAGCTGAAATGGGCGATTCAGCGTTTAGGCGTTTCTTCATGGTGGGATGTAAAAGAATCTCCTCTCGAAATGACCTACAGGCCGACCGGACAGAAGATATATTTCAGGGGACTTGATGACCCTCTGAAAGTGACTTCCATCACGGTCGAGGTCGGCTGTCTCTGCTGGGCATGGATTGAAGAAGCTTACGAAATCACAAAAGAATCGGATTTCGATACGCTTGACGAATCCATCCGAGGCGAAACCCCTGAAACCCTCTGGAAGCAATGGACACTGACATTTAATCCATGGAACGAAAAACACTGGCTGAAATCCAGATTTTTCGATAATCCGTCAGAAGATACGCTTGCTATAACAACAAATTATCTTTGCAACGAATGGCTTGACAAGTCAGATTTGGCTCTGTTTGAGAAGATGAAAGAGCGCAATCCTCGGCGTTATCAGGTTGCCGGATTAGGTGACTGGGGCGTGACTGAGGGGCTTGTTTATGAGAACTGGCATGAACAGGAATTTTCTCTTGATGATGTCCGGAAATTTCCGTCAGCGTTCGGGCTTGATTTCGGCTATACCAATGACCCGACAGCGTTCTTTGCAGGTTTTCTGGATTTGGAGCATCACCGGCTTTATGTCTGGGATGAATTCTATCAGCGCGGTATGAGTAATCAGGCAATTTATCAGAAAGTTTCCGATATGGGCTATCAGAAAGAGCGCATCACGGCGGACTGCGCCGAGCCGAAATCCATTGATGAACTGAAAGGCTTAGGACTCCGGCGAATCAGGGCATCTGTCAAGGGAGCGGACAGCATCCGGACGGGTATCCAGTGGATTCAGGATTTGGAGATTATCATACATCCGAGATGTGTGAACTTTCTGACAGAAATCAGCTGTTACACATGGGATACGGACAAATTCGGGAATCAAATCAATGTTCCTGTGGATGAAAACAATCATCTGCTGGATGCGATGCGCTATGCGCTGGAAGAATATATCAGAAAGAAAAAATGGTTATTATAAATCAGATTCGAGGTGAATTGTTTGCTGACTCCGCAGGAAATCAAATCCCTGCTTGATACGGATAAAAATTCCAAGCAGAAACATCATGCCCGTATCGGGCAGGAATACTATGACGGCGAACATGCTATCAAAAACTACAGAATTTTCTATTACGATGATGAGGGTAATTTACAGGAAGACAAAACGCGTTCCAATATCAAGATTTCGCATTGTTTCTTTACGGAAATTGCTGACCAAGAGGTGCAGTATCTTCTTTCAGGGAAAGACGGCTTTCTGTTTTCGCAGATTCCGGAATTGCAGTCAGAACTTGATAATTATTTCAATGACAATGATGATTTTATCTCCGAGCTGACCGATGCCCTGACGGATGCCGTTGTCAAAGGCTGGGCGTATCTGTATGCCTATCGGAACAGCAAAGATAAATTATCATTCCAGTGCGCTGACAGTCTGAACGTCATCGAAGCGGACGGCAGATTCACTTCTGACGGAAAAGATTATTATATCTATCACTATCTGGAGCGGATTAATATCAAGGGCGATACCGTCCGCAAAATAGAGGTCTGGGACGATAAGCAGACATTTTATTTTGTGCAGATAAATGACGGCACTCCGGAGCTTGACAAGTCGAAGAAAATCAATCCGCGACCGCATGTGATTTATCAGAAAGATAACGAAGATACCAGCTATTTTGAGGGACTCGGTTTCATACCGTTTTTCCGGCTGGATAACAATAAACAGCGCATTTCCGGTCTGAAGCCTGTCAAGGCTCTTATCGATGATTACGATATTATGGCCTGCGGATTATCAAATAATTTGCAGGATTTAACAGAAGGCATCTATGTCGTGAAAGGCTACGAGGGCGCATCGCTGGACGAAGTTCAGCAGAATCTGAAAACAAAGAAAATCATCGGGGTTGACTCCGATGGTGATGTTGACATCCGGACGATAAACATTCCGGTCGAAGCGAGAAAAGCCAAGCTCGAACTTGACGAAAAGAATATTTATCGTTTCGGCATGGGGTTCAATTCAGCGCAGTTAGGTGACGGAAATATCACGAACATC